>JAFGMP010000325.1 GCA_016927495.1 Candidatus Latescibacterota bacterium
AGGCATTTATGGAATTGGAAGTCATGGGACCTATGGCATCTCTTAAGCCCGGAGGCTCATCTTCGCTCGATATAACATGGGGCGCCTGTAAATGTTCCGGCGTCGTAAGTGTCAAATCGCACGGTGTAGTTGCACAAAAACCAGAAGTTATCGGAGACTTTATCGAGGCTAAATTCGGTGTTTTTTATGGCGGTTTCCTGCAGGAAGTTTATATCGATAAAAATGGCAAGCAGAAGGGATATAAAAACGTTATGGAAGTGTCTCCATTGAGCGAAGTAATTGTTCATCAGGAGTATCAAAAAATTGTTTCTTATGGCTACGGAATCCGCTATCAACTTAAAGCGTATGGGCAGGAAACGCCCGGTGTACTCGGCGAATTAATGTTTAAAAAGTGATATAAATCGAAATATACACAACCAACAGGTTTTTATAAATGCGGACGATTCTCTCTCAGGAAGTAAGATTCTTAAATGTGGGGAGGGTAAACATAAATGGGAAACAAACGATTTAATCATTTATCAGTTTTCTGTATACTCATGTTTTTCTTTCTTTCATGTGATTCGGGTAAACAGGCCCCGAATACCGCCGGAAATACATCGTCGGGTAAACGGCAGGATATCTATTTCGAAATATCGGCTCTGGGAGCAAATACATATTTTTATGACCATAAGATGGGATTAAAACAAGCCGGTGAGGATTTCGGGGTTGAAACACAATACAAAGGCCCACCTGACTGGAACATGCCTGCTATGATACAAGCCATCGAGCTTGCGGTGGCCCGAAAACCTGCCGGTATTATGGTGATAGGTTTTGAAGAGTCTCTCAACGATGCGGTTAACAAGGCTGTGGATGCCGGCATACCGGTAGTTACCCTCGATTCCGACTTGCCGAATTCAAAACGGATTGCCTTTGTCGGTACCGGAAATTATGATGCCGGATACAAAGGGGGTATAAAACTTGCCGAACTTATCGGTAAAAAGGGAAAATTGGCTATTCTGACCAAGGTAGGCCAGGATAATCTTGAACGGAGAGTTCAGGGATACAGGGATGCTTTGGCAACATTTCCTGATATTGAAATTGTCCGTACTGCCGATACGAAATCGGAAGTTCCTATGGCCGCCCAGGCTGCTGCCTCAGTACTTTCGGCAATTCCTGATCTTGCCGGATTCGGATGTGTCGAGGCAGCAGGCGGTGCGGGTTGTGCGACGGCTATCAAAGAGGCCGGGATTGCCGGGACCGTGAAGGTAGTCGCAATGGACCGTGACAATGACATCCTGAATTATATAAAGAACGGTATAATCGATGCGACGGTTGTGCAGCAGACAGCTCTTATGCCGTATTACGGTCTCATGATTCTTTATCATCTCAATCATTATGATATTCCGGTATCAACTGACAACACTGCTGCCGGAGTTACTGGTGTGCCCCGCTATATCGATACAGGCACAATTCTTGTAAACAAAAGTAACTGTGAATTATTCATGAGATAACCTCATACGAAATAATATTTACTATTGAATCCAGATGACAAAAAAGATGTAGTGCTTAGGTTAGATGGCATTACAAAGATTTTCCCCGGTGTAAAAGCTCTGAATGATGTTTCGTTTGACGTGAAATGCGGGGAAGTGCACGCTCTTGTCGGTGAAAACGGAGCGGGTAAATCTACCCTGATGCATATCGTGGGAGGTATATTCCCACCCACATCGGGTACTATTTTTCTCAATGGCGAAAAAATTCATTTTCACAACGCCCATGATGCACATCTGAAGGGAATTAAAGTAGTCTATCAGGAGCTTTCAATCGTTCCAAACCTTAGTGTCGCTGAAAATATCTATGCAAACAGCCAGCCGGTCAACGGTTTCGGATTGATAAAGCGCAGGGAACTCAACCGCCGTGCTGCTGAAATGATAAAGCTGTTTGACGAGAAAATCGATCCTGACACTCCGGCTGGAGAGCTTACTATCGGTAAACGTCAGGTTGTGGAAATTCTTAAGGCACTAACTTTAAATCCCCGTATTATACTGCTCGATGAACCGACCTCATCTCTTTCCGGTACAGAGACCGAAGCACTTTTCCGTAATATAAGAAAACTCAAGGAAAAAAATATTTCATTTATGTTCATCTCTCATCATTTACCAGAGATTTTCGAGATAGCCGACAGAGTTACCGTGCTCAGGGACGGTGTATATCAGGGAACATATAATGTTGCCGATGTTACCGAGGATGACCTGATAAGCTGCATGGTGGGTAGAAGTGTATGTGATATGTTCGGTTGCAGGAAAATGTATGAAGGTCCTCAAAATACTGTTCTCGAAGTTAACGGTCTTTATCAGCATAATGTTTATGAAGATATAAGTTTTACGGTAAATGCGGGCGAAATTGTCGGATTTGCCGGTCTTGTTGGCGCGGGAAGGACTGAAATTGCACGGTCAATTTTCGGTCTTGAAAAACCGGACAGGGGTAAAATCCGTTTGAACGGCAGCGATATTTCTATTCGTTCGGTGCAGGATGCAATCGCTCATGGAATTGGGTATTTATCGGAAGACCGTAAGTTACAGGGACTATTCCTCGGGCTGTCGGTAAAAGCGAATCTTGTAAGTCCGTCATTAAAACGATTCACTTCCGGTGCCGGGTTAGTGAATGACTGCGGGATATATGAATTTGCAGAGAATATGGTCGATAACTATAATATCGTAACCCCTTCTATAGATCAAACGGTATATAATTTATCAGGCGGTAATCAGCAAAAAGTACTTCTCGGTATGTGGATGGGAACAGAGCCCACGTTGTTGATTGTCGATGAACCGACAAAAGGCGTAGATGTGGGAGCAAAGGAGGAGATTTACAATCATATTTTCCGCCATGCCGAAAAGGGCGCTGCAGTATTGTTGATTTCAAGCGATCTTAATGAGATATTGGGTATGTCGGATCGAATATGTGTTGTACGCGGTGGCAGGATACAAAAGATATTATCGTCAAAAGAAGCTACCGAAGAACTAATAATTTCGTATGCTCTGGGGGCGGGAGAAGCAGTTGCATGAATATAGTTAACCTTATAAAAAAATTTCAGGAACGCCGTATTTTTTTTATACTTCTCGGTTTTTGGATCATCATGATAATTTTCTATCCTCGTGAATTCCTCAATCCCGCTGTGCTCAAAGCGACAATACTTGCAATGTCTTCGATAGCTGTAATCTCAGTAGGTATGACGGTTCTGCTTGTATCCGGAGGATTCGATTTATCGGTAGGTTCAGTGGTGACATTTACCGGTGTCGTCGCAGCCATGGTTCTGAGAAATGGGATGCCCTGGTTTGCTGCCATGCTGTTTGCAATACTATGCGGTGCCGCTGTGGGTTTCGGAAACGGTCTTCTGATAGCTAAACTCCGTATCAATGCATTTATCACTACCCTTGGAATGATGATATTCATCCGGGGATTGGCGACGATTCTATCTGCGGGAAATAACGTACCGATTATGAATGAAACATACAACTGGGTCGGTCAGGCTTCAATCTGGGGGATTCAGGTTCCGATTTTGGTATGTCTCGCCGTTATCATTTGTGGTGATTTCCTATTGCGTAAATCACGTTATTTCAGGCAGAACTATTATATCGGCGGCAACGAAAATGCTGCAATATTATCGGGTATTCCTGTAGTTAAAATCAAGATTCAGAATTATATGTTATCCGGAGCGCTTGCCGCAATAGCGGGAATACTTCTCAGCGCACGGCTGGGAAACGGATCGTTAACCGCCGGTATCAACATGGAATTCAAAGCTGTGACGGCAGCGATTATCGGCGGATGCGCTCTTACCGGAGGAAAGGGAACTGTTCTCGGTGCATTTTTCGGGGCAATGCTCATGGCAACTATTGATTCGGCAATAAATATTATGCCAGTTGATTCCTACTGGCAGGAATTTGTAACCGGAATCGTATTGTTCTTTGCGATCATTATCGACTCAATAGGTAAAAAAGAAAAATAATGTAACCGACAGCGGTGTTACAATACTAATGGTGATTGTAGTCAATTATAAAAATATATAAACCAAAAATATATGTTATTCGTCTCAATTATATTGGCAGGTTGTTAGTACCAAAATCTTTTTTGTAAGCAGATATACCAGATATAGTATATCAATCTTCAAGGACAAATCTATGCGTAGAGTATTTCTTTTTGTTTTTGTTGTAATGATGACAGTGTGTTCCATACCTCTTGAAATTATCGCCGAACTGGAAGGCGGTAGATGGATTCATCATGAAAGACAGACTCCCCAGTATGATATCACCGGAATTTTCCCCAGTGAAAAAAACAAAATTTGGGTTTCCACCGATAAAACCTTTCATGAATTCGATGGTATGTATTGGAAAAAGATTGTTTATGACGACCAGTCTCTCCGGGATCATACACCTTTTTATTGTGATGACGACGGACGATTTTATTTTGTCGAGGGCGGCGCTTTGCTTGTTCTTGAGAACGGCGTAATCACATCATATAAGGATGAAAAGTTATATTACCCCATTATTGCCGATAAAGGTGATCAGGGTATCCTTTACATGGGATTATATGATATCTTATCGGGTGGTATTTATTCTTTTGACGGGCAGAAAGTTTCAAAGATACATGAAGGCCGTGCCCGTTCGGTAGCAGTCGATAATACCGGCAAGTTATGGGTAACTTTACGTGACCCCGAGAGCGGGAACATGAGCTTATTGTCGATGAAGAATGATACATGGACAACTCACGATGATGAAATTGCCTCAATTTTTGCCAAAGATGATTATGAATTAACCGTACAAATTGCTCCGGATGGCGCTGTATGGGTAAACAATCTGGGGAAATACGGAGTTTTGAAGAATGGTGAATGGATATTCGGCAATGGCGGGACAGGGCCGATGTATTTGACCTTTGACAGCACAGGTACGATTTGGGGATACCGAAATAAAAAGCTGTACATGTTGAATACTTCGGGAATCTGGGAAATATCAAAAAATATGGATGTAGGTTTACTGAACAGGCAGAATTTTCTGACTGAAGACAAGGATGGAACTGTCTGGACATTTGATTCATATCATGTTTATTCTCACGCTGATACCGGTTGGGTAGAAGTTAAAAACAATCTTGATCTCGCATCTGATACGGTAACCTGTATGCTATATAATAACGGTTATCTTTATTGCGGACATGGATTGAGGAACGTTGAAGTTGCTGACCGAAAAAATCATGGTATCAGCGTATGGGATGGTATTACATGGAAAAATTATAACAAGGCTGATGATAACTATCTGTATAACATTTACATATTAAAAAAATCACCGGATGATGAAATAGTTGCACATACCGATCATGGTTTAAAAATATTTAACGGGAAAGCCTGGGCTGCGATCGATACGTTGAAAGCCCTTGATGTTTCCGATTTTATCTGGGATGAAAATGGAGTGATGTGGGTTGCATCCTATTATGGCCTTCTTGAATACAAATATCCCAATGTGGATTTCATTGTACATCCTCAGGAAATATATGACAGAAAAATATTCTATAACATGAATTATGATCCGGAAGGCATTCTATATATGCAGACAAATTACGGGTCCATCGTATCATATTATGAAGACCGTGAAGATGTATGGATGAGCCATGAAAGTAACAGTATTTACAGCACGGATATTGCAATTGACGATGCGGGAACAATCTGGTGTTCACGGCAGAATTTCCTTTCCGAGTGGGATATTTATAAGGGCTGGGTGGATCGTGCTGAACTAAATTACGGTAGAATGGTTGAAATTGACGAAACCGGAAGAATATGGGCTTCCGGACTCGGAACCACAGGTTACCTGGAAGATGATGAGTGGCATCTTATACCCGAACTCGCACAAACCGCTTCGGATAAATTGGCCTTTGATGGTGTGGGACGTTATACTCTTAATGCATTTAATCTCGACACCGATAGTGATCCGGTTGAACGAAAACAGTTTACCGGTATCTATGAATATGTTCCCGATACCGTCAATATCGAAAGCAGTACCAAACCTGAACCGTTCATTACCGCAATGAATTATCCCAACCCGTTCAATCCGTCAACAACTATTAACTTTACGCTGCCAAGTGAAGATTATGTAACGGTTGCTGTTTATAACGTGAACGGACAGAAAGTTTCCACACTCCTATCGGAAAAAATGCAAGCCGGTAACAATAATGTAACATGGGATTCACTAACTGATTCGGGAGTTCGTTCGGCATCCGGGATTTATTTCTATCGTATCGAGGCAGGTAACTATATTAAATCGGGTAAGATGCTGCTGATACGATAGGACGCGATAAGGCAATCTTTTGTATAGGTATCATTTCAACAACAGCATCTTTTTCGTTTCGGTATTACCGTTTACTTTTATGGTATAGAAGAATACTCCACTCGGCATTTCGGACGCATTCCAGACAAATGAGTGAAATCCTGCTGTCATGATGTCATCGGCAAGAACCGTAACAAGCTGTCCTTCAACGGTGTAGATCGATACCGTCACATGAGCGTCGCACGGTAATTCACAGGACAGTGTTGTCGATGGATTAAACGGATTGGGTGAATTCTGAAAGAGAGTGAAACTTGTTGGATTCAGGGACAGCTCGCCGACCGTGTATGAAATTGTACCCTGATGGATTTCGACAGTACCGGATTTACGGATTTTATACGAAACATTGATGATATCATTTTTAACAAACTCATCGTTCAGTTTGATATATGCCAGAGTGAACGGCCCCGTAGAATTTGACGTAACATCCGAGAATATACCTGTTGCGATCTCGACACGGTTTGAACCATGTATTCTGTTCAATACAAAACCATTGTTATCTGCCGTCCAGTAAGCACTTTCAGTAAGCGTCAGAGTTGTTTTTTCGATTGAAGGCGCTTCGATATATAAATCCATGAAATCTGCAGGTTCATCCCATATTACCGAGATTGTGCCCGTCTGATTTTGCACAAGACGGATTACCGAATCGGAATCATTCCTTTCGGCGGCAAACCTTGTAACTATTTTTGAAACTTCATGTTCTGAGTACCAGTTCCACATCATAGTGAAAACAGCAAGGTCTTCAAAATCGATTTTCCCATCGGGTTCTACCGTAAAATCAGGTATGGTGCCTGTCGCCGGACCGGTTTCGGCATACAGTATCTGTTGATTCCATGCATCGATAAATCCGGGAAGATCATCGCCGTCGATAGCAAAGTCGAAATTATAATCACCGACGATATTGGTTATAGTTAACGGTCCGGCCGCAATTGACTCACCCGGGTCGTTATCTTTCGGCGTGATGCGTAGCATAACCGCCGTATTTTTTACAAATCCAAGATCATTGAGCGTAAGCCAGATAAGACCGGTAGCCGTTCCAGCAGGAAATAAAGAACTATCGGCGAGTGTTGCATGGTGATAGGTAATGCCGCCGTCAGTCGAATATTCAAGCAACGCAGATACTTTTTCCGTATCCCTGTCCATGGCTCTAACCGTCATTGGTATCGGGCCTGAATACACTGAATCCTGAAATGCTGTTAATAATTCGATTGATGGCGGTTCATTAAAGTCAACCTTAATTTCATGAACTGAAGCAATGCCCTCGACTCCATTATTCGGAGTTATCCTGATCCGTACATTACCGTCAAAGCCATTAAGGTCGCTTCGTATGTTCCACACAAACAACCCTTGATAGTTTTCAGGTGTAATGTCGGTCAATGGTATGTCAATATCGGCGTTTTTCCATGATTCACCGTCATCGAGCGAGTATTCGACCTGTAACTGAATTGTATGCTCCTTAATGTCGGTAATTTCATACTCGAATGTCATCGTTGAGTCTTTTATGTCATAAATAATCGTTGACACCGAACAGACGCCGAAACTGTTCACCACTACGGAGAGACTGTCAGGAGTCCCCGTGTCATTATCCGATGGTAGAATTTTAATAAGCGGATTCCCGAAAAAGTCGGGAAGGTCTTTTACAATTTCCCATCGAATGGATGCCGTATAGTCTGTGGATGCGATGTTTGCCGTAGTTCCGGTAATAGTTGCCGGTTTATAAATAGTACCGCCATTGACAGAATAAAAAACAGACAGGGATAATGAGTCGCTTTCATTATCCGAAAGTTCGAAATCGATATCTACGTAATCCTCATATGTTGAATCAGGATATTCAATACTCATTGTCACTGATGGCGGAGCATTATTATCGAGGTGGAACGGGCCGATTTCAACCGATTCACCATTATCGTGATCCGAAACGCTTAATCGCAGCCACACGTTTTCAATATCCCGGCCGGGAACATCGTTTGCAGAATTCCAGATAATCGAGCGGGAGCTGCCGTCCGCAATAACATCGGCTATATCACCGCTCGCTGCAGCCGTGTTCCAGTTCGAACGTTCATCGATAGAGTATAATATGGCAATCGATACTTTATCCATTTCAGTATCAAAGACAGAATAATTAACAAGAACATCTCCCGATACTTCTCCGGTAATGGAAACCGTCGTTAATACAGGGATATCATTATAATCTACTGTTACTTCCCTCGAATCGGCAATTCCTTCTCTTTCATTACGTGGTGTTACCTGAAATATGACAAGACCTTCATAACCGTCCAGATCAATTTGTGAAAGCCATTGGAATTCACCGATGTATTGATTCGAGCTAATACCGGAAAGATCCCTGTCGGTTGCGGCTTCGTACCAGGTATTACCATAATCGAGCGAGAATTTTGGTAGTAATGTTACATCATTTTTCCTCGTATCGGAAATTCTGTATGTTACCGGAATGGATGAAATCTGCTCACCCTCAGGTAGTGTTATGTTGACTTTGCTGATTCCGTAATTATCAACCCAGATAAGCAGACTGTCGGCAACTCCGCTCTTTAAATCTATCGGTAGAACTTTAAATATGATTTGGCCGTAAAGATTGGGAAAGTCCGCTTCCGTATCCCACAGTAATGTACCGGAATAATCATCCCGTGCCAATCCCGACAATTTTCCCGATACTGTTGCCGATTTATACGATTTACCGTTATCTACCGAATATAAGGCTGACATGGAAAGTGTATCGTTTTCCGAATCGGTAAGCACATATGATATGGATATCGTTTCAAAATATAAACTATCGGCATCCGGTATGCTTAATTTAACCGATGGTGGAAGGTTATTATCGATGGTGAATGAATTCGACAAAAACGGTAAACCTTCCTTTCTGTCTTTTGCAACAACCCTGATAATAACATTACCTATCTTGATGCCGGGGAAATCGAGCCGGGACTCCCAGAAGAAAGCACCGGTGTATTTGTCAGGTGACAGGTCGGTAATATTTCCCAGTATCGATGCATCGCTCCAGGTTGTGCCGCCATCGGTTGAATATGAAGTCAACAGGCTCACGGGATTGTTTTCAGGGTCAATAATCGTATATTCGATATATATATCTCCGGATACTACTGATGGAAAAGTTTTGACTGTAACCGCAGGAGGAACGTTGATATCGCCTCCTGAGAAACCGTAAGACTGGTTGACGCTCACATTTTCATATATATCCCTCAGGGTGGATATTGTAAGCGTTATATTGTCAAGCGGCACCTTTTGTCCGGTACTGAGGATCAATTTATACTGATTGTCGATTTCTCCCGATTGAATATTTTTTACCGAGAGATTTTGTGTCAATGAATAATTGCCGATACTTTCGATATCTGATAATGCAACCGATTCGTTCAAATTGAAATATACCGTATCACTTTCCGCATAACCGAACGCTGCTGTGATATAAGGCGCCTCATTATCGAGGCTCATTTCTGCCACAGCAAAATTTACCCCTTCTCTACCAAGTGGATTCAGTTTATCGGTTGCGGTTATCCTGACATAAATTTTTTCATAATAACCGGTTCCTGCATTTTGCTTACTGTGCCAGACAAGAGTACCTTCATAATTTTCCGAAGTAATATTAAGCGTATCACCGGATACTGTTGCCGGATTCCATATCTGGCCGTCAAAAGACCAGTTCACATGGAGTGTCACGGAATTATTTTCAACATCGGTGATGGTATAAGGAATTGATACATTATTTCCCGTCGCACCCGGTAAATTGATCGATATTTTGGGTGGTGAATTCGTGTTATCAGGGAAAAAGGTGAATTGCACATTTTCAGCCGTGTTGAGGAAAATATCTGAGATGCCCGATATTGATAATCTAAGCTCTTCAAACGGGATAAGCCGGTCTTTTTCAAGAATCAGCAGAATCCGGTTCGCCTGGTTTCCCATCAGAACTGTATTAACCGTGAGATCCTGAGATACTGCATAGTTGTTTTTGTTCAAAGCGCCTGCCTGATCGACAGGTTCATTAAAACTGCAATATAACGTATCACTTTCTGCGTAACCCTCGACCGATAACAGGGATGGTGCGCTATTGTCAAGCGTATGTATTGTTTCGGAAAAATGTACCCCGTAAGCATCCGGAGGATTATATTGATCCGTAGCTGAAATATGAAGATATACATTTTCGAAGAAACCTGCACCAGTATCCTGTTTACTAATCCATAAAAGACTGCTTTGATAGGCATCAGACTTAACATTGAGTGTATCACCCTGAATTGTGCATGGATTCCATGATTGACCGTCAGTCGACCACACAGCATGAATTGAAACGGGATTTTTCTCGACATCCCCGATTGTATAGGGTATAGATACTGCGTTTCCAATTGTATCGGGAATACTGACAGAAATAGTCGGCGCTCCGTTATTGACAAGAGTAAATTCATTCGTTATATCATCCGTGCCCTTATCTTTATCCCACGGTTCCAGCTTGAATTGTACGATACTGGAGTTGATTACGGGAATATCATACTTCGAATTCCAGATAACAGCCCCTTCATAATTTGTGATTCCTGAAGTACCCGATACATGTGTTGTCTGAGTCCAGTTCAAACCTTTGTCAGCGCTGAAATAGCACATGAAATGTATCGTATCGTTCTCATTGTCTGCAATGTGATAATATATTGATACATTTCCCGATTGCGGTTCTTCTATTCTATCGACTATTACCGATGGAGGAGCGTTGAGATCTATGCTGTATGGCAGTGATAGTTGCGGAATACCCTCATTGAAGTCCGATGGGGTAAGCCTGACGATTACATTGTCATAATCCATACCCGGTTGTAATCCCTGAGTGAAATTCCATGTGAACGATCCTGAATATCCGGCCTGTTCAATTGCAGAAATGTCGACTTCGGAAGTACCGACAAACCAGGTTTGTCCGCCATCCAGTGAATACTCGAATAAAAGAGATACGGTATTGTTTTCAACATCGCTTATGGCATATGTTACGACCGTACGGTTCGAAATGTAATCAGCAGTAACGCTTTGAATTATTACTGAAGGCGGATTATTCCAGTTGATGGTGAATAGCGGCGATTCACGGTAATCTGAAGTAAATGTGCCATCGGTAACCTTCATGCGGAAAAGTACGTTTTCCGAGTATGTGCCCCGCAGTATGACCGGAAGTGTCCAGAACACCGTTCTGTTCCCCGGAGCCTGAGGATCATTACCTGTGATATTATTCTGAACAATATCAACCCATGGATTTCCGTTGATGGAATACTGCCAGGATACTGTCGTTGTATAATCGCCATCGGGATCACCTACACGGTAATTGACTCTGTACGTTGAAGTTTGCGGATTTGACAGGCTTACTTTTGAAATTGTCACCCAGGGGAATTCCGATGATGCAATTGTGAAAGTATGAGTAGTTTCGGGTATACTGTTATTATATATATCAGTTGCTGTGACGGTTACGATAATCGTTTCGCCTGGAACAAGATTCTTGAGGGGGGTAATGGTATAAACGGAATCCGCCCACACGCGGTTTCCCGTAATTGTTCCTGTGATGCTTCCGACAATTGAAACCTTAACGCTGGTTGTATCGATATCACTTGGGAAAATAAACGGAAAATTGGCGTTTTTAGGAATTATTCCCTCATTTTCAAGAATGGCAAGGTCATAATAGGGAGGATCGATATTAGGTTTTACGGAAAATTGCCAGGTGTCGATGATGTAATTTCCCCATGGATTTCCGGCTTTTACGTATACGGTTATTGTCTCGGCAAGTCTGAAAGAGTTGTTGTTCACTAGTGTTAATGTCGTGTCCTGCCATGACCTTTCCATAGATATTGGCCCCTGAATGTTGCCTGTAACGGTAACGGTTGTTGAGTCACGATCAACATTGTTTGTGAACCGTACTAAAATATCCCTGTCCGGATCGATATTTATCGCATTTTTTGATGGCCGTTTGAGGACAATTTCCGGAGGCGGTTCAGCCGCTCTGGTAGTAAAAACCCATGATTCTTGTATATAGTTTCCAAATAAATCTCCGGTTTTTACCGTAACGCGTATAACTTCGCTGAGATGAAACGACATATTATTTAACAGAGTAACCGTAGTGTTGTTCCATGACTGTACCATTTGAACCGATCTTTGCCCTGTACCCGTAACGGTAATATTTGTAGAGTCCGTGACGGCATCTTCGGAAAATTGGATAATTATATCCTGGTAGGCAGGAACATTCAACGCATTAGACTCAGGCGACCGGCTGAGTATTGACGGAGGTGTTTCATCTGGCCTGATCCTAAATGTATTGTATGATTCGGGAATTTGATTGTGATATATATCCTGTGCATTAACCTTCAGATTCAGTGTCTCACCCAGTCGGTAACCACCGGACGGTGTAAAAACATAGTTTGGAAATGACCACTGCCAAGATCCCGATATTTGGCCGCTTATGCTGCCTGTCAATTGTGCAAGGACAGTTGTCTGATCGATCGAATTATCGAAGATGAGTGTTATGGGGTCATGTGTCCCCATGATGTCGATTTTATAAGGAACGGAAACACTGTAAAAAGAAACTGCCAGAGTTGGTCCTGTTGAAAAATACCACCTGAATAATTTCCGGTTCTTGTACTGGTCGGATGCGTTGATTGTGACACACACAGTCTCGTTTTGGTTAAACGGAGTTGACTGGCTGAGGGTAAGTGTGCTGTCCGACCAGGCTTTATACATCGATATTGTGCTTCGTAAATTGCTTGATACGGTGACTAAAGTAGAATCCCTGTACACATCGCTGGAGAAATTTACGACTATAAATGAGTTTGTTGGTATATTTACTGCATATGAAGCGGGTGAATGACTTTTTACAGACGGTGGTGTTTCATCCGGTTTAACAAAAAATATGTGCGAAGTCTGAGGTATGGAATTATTATGAATATCTGTTGCATTAACAGTCAGTGTCAATCGATAACCTAAAGGATATGGCGTGGATGGTGTAAATGTGTAATTTGTTCCTGACCACACCCAAGTCCCCGGCATATTTTCGTTAAGGCTTCCCTTGAGAGTAGTGATTACCTTGGCTTTATCAATGTCTGCAGGAAACACCAGTGTTATGGTATCGTTTCTGCCCATCTGGTTCTGGTCGGAGGGAACCACCACTGTAAAATAGGGCGGAGTAATGTCGGATTTGATCGTAAACGACCATACATATATCTGTCTGTTGGCATGAGCGTCTCCGACGTTGACAGTTACGGTTACAGTATCACCTAAGAGAAATGACAGATTAGTGAGTGTGAGTGTATAATCTGACCATGATTTAAATATATTTTTCGATCCCTGTGATTGAGTCGTTATCGAGACGGTTGTGGAATCACGGTGAACATCTTCGGTGAACTCTATGACGACATTCGAAGTCTGGGATACATCGGTTGCATTTACTTCGGGAGTACGGCTTAATATCGACGGAGGTGTTTCATCGGGACGTACCGGCAGAGTGAAGGTGTCCGTCACGGAATTTTTAAAAATATCGGATGCGGATACGTAAAGAACGAGTTGTTCTCCCGGTTGATAGAATTGTGAAGGTGTAAAGACATAGACTGTATCCGACCATGCCCATGAACCCTGTACAACTCCACTCACACTTCCTTCAAGTGTGGTGACAACACTTGTTTTATCAATGTCGATGGGGAAGTGCAGAAATATCTGTGAATTTCTAAGTAAATGCTGATTATTCCCTCCTGTCACTGCCAAGGTAAAATAAGGAATTCCTATATCATGTCGAACGGAAAATGTCCATGTCGAATCGGAGCGGTCGCCATATTGATCGCTGGCGCTTACCGATACGGTAACGGTTTCATCCAGTTGGAATAGATTATTGTTGACCAATGTCAGTATACTGTCCGCCCATGAATGAGTTAACGGAATCACTCTGTCATTTGTACCGTTAACAAGTACAGTTGTGGAATCGGGGAATATATCACCGGTAAATGTTATTATAACATCCTGATCAGGGGATACGTTTACTTCATCAGCACCCGGTGAATGAGATAATACTCCTGCCACCGTCTCATTATGCTTGACATTGAAAAACCATATTTTTTGAGCTATATTTTCATTATCTATGTTTTTACCGTTAACCGTCACAGTGTATTGATGTCCGGGATACAAAGGATAAGTCGGTGTAAATGTCGCCGAGTTAAGATTCAGGTCAAGTGTTCCGGGAATGTCCCCCAATGGCCCTTCCAGTTCAACTGTTAAGGATGAAATATCGGAATTGAAATTCATACTGATAATGATATATTTGCTAACATTTGAGTTGTTGGCAGGGTAAAAATTAATGACTTCTGTAGTAGTGAAACCTTTCAATACATAGAGTTCCCCCACATTATTTCTATTTTCCTGATCAGCTTTGGGAGCGCTGATAACAAGGTCCTTAAAGCCATCACCATTAATATCTGCTGCAGTGACAGCATGACCCGCGTTATCACCCTGATCGGCACCATAGATTGTCGATACATCCGGTTGTACCACGCCAAGGTCGATTGTACCTCTGGTTTTCAGGTTCGTTGAACCCTGAATAACATATGTCATTCCCGCGTTAAGCCTGCCATCCGGGCTACCATCAGGATAACCGATAATTAATTCGTCACGACTATCATTGTTGATATCACCGGCTGCTATCGAATTACCAATTGGGACAGACGCATAACTACCGTGTATAGTCAGCTTGTCGATAAGTAATTCATTGAGAAAAAAAGCGCCTTTATTTTTAAAATTTAATCCACCGAAAATTACGTTTATTTCTCCTGCATCATATCGGCCTGAAGGGTCACCACCCGGAGCGCCAATTAATACATCCTTATAGCCGTCACCATTAATATCTCCAGTCGCTACGGCAATACCTGATTTGTCATTATCATCTGTACCGAATGCTCTCATTAAACCTATGGGTAAATCAATCAGATCTATTACTGTCGAAGTATCGATATCAGCAGAGCCAGGCAAAACGTATGTACAACCTTTATTGTTAAATCTACCGTAACCACCGATTACAATATCCTCTTTACCATCACCATCCATATCTCCCGAGGCTACCGAATATCCTGAGAATTCACCGGCGGTTTCCGCGTAAATTCGTGCAACGCCGGTAGGGGTACCGCTCAGGTCGATAATGCCTCTGTTATGAAACGTCGATGAACCGAATATGATATATGTTTCACCTGCGTCTGTTCTTTCCAGCGGATCGGCCCGATATGCTCCGATGATAATGTCCTCATATGCGTCTTCGTTAATATAGCCGGCAGCAACTGAAAATCCGGCGTTATCCTCGGTATCGTCTCCGTAAATTCTCACCACTCCGGAGGGTGTTTGATTTAAATTTATAGTTCCGACATTTTGAATATTAGCTGAACCGAAAATTACATACACTTCACCTGCATTAATTCTTTGTCCGGGATCTGCATGGTAAGCGCCTATTATTACATCATCATATGCATCACCGTTTATATTACCTACTGCCACCGAATATCCTGATAAATCCAGAATTTTATCACCGATTATTGTCAGGATTCCGGAAAGTGAAGCGCCAAAGTCTCTTGTTCCCGTATTGAATATCGTTGCGGAACCGAACAATACATAGGTGATTCCTCTACCGCTTTCTGCAGTATGCGATCCCATAACTATATCCTGGCGCCCGTCCCCGTTAATATCTCCCACAGCGGTTGAGTATCCAAGCCAGTCATCCGCATCGTCTCCAATCATTTTAATCATCTGCGTATTGACAGGATTATTAATGTCGATCACCGAAGCAAACCGTGCACCGAAAGCCTGTTTAGCCATGAGACAAGAGACTGCCAGGAGAAAATACAATATTATTATAAGGCGCTGTTTTTTCACTTAATAACTCGCACAAAATCAAGATCGTTCAAAGTAATAGTTTCATTTGCCGTATTTCTGAAAATTGTTTTTGATGAATCGATAGTAATTGAACCAATCCTCAGAGGATTGATGTATAATGTTCCAAGGTTATATACCGAACCTGAAATACCCTCAGTTATTCCCGCAAAAGCAATGTCGATGATATATCTGTCCTGGTCAGAATTATCTGTCAGTACGATCATTTCCCCGCTGTTCGAAGGTATTGTTTTCGGGACGAAAGCTCCGAATGACGCGCATTTGTTCTCGCAGTCGAACTCGATATGAACCGCCATTATGTCATCAACATCGACAAGTGATATTGACAGAGATGTCTGCTCGGTGATTTTGCGGGGGAATAGAAGAACTCCCGGGCCTGTAATTGCATCGACAGTAAAATTTATTAATAATGGAGAACTTTTCAGCTTGAGAGAATCATCATACGCTCTCAGTATAAACAGATGATTTCCGTCATCGAGATCAGTGAGTGTTACCGAGTTTTTATCGGTGATTTCCGATTCGATATCGTCGAAAGTGTATTGGTAGTTCGCAGCGTAACTGTTGCCCTCCCAGATTATGGTAACGTCACGGTCTGTAATCACCGCTTTGTTTGAAATACTGATATACGTTATGGATGGATTTTTCGAAGGTTCTTTATAGGAAAAAATACAACCCGATAGCATGAGCAATAAAACACTCATTATGCCGATATACAAAGAAATGTTTGATTTACTGTCGGCAGTATATATATGGTCGATATAATTCATAAAATTTTGTGAAAAATTTGGTTAATACTATTAGAGATCGCGATTATGAATAATGGTCTATCACTTTTATACATAAAAATACACAAATCAACAAAAATAAAATAAAGCAACATTTGTGCCAGTAATATATTGAAAAAAATTCCTGTTTCAATATAATTAACAGAAATAAAAAAAATAGTATATGCTTCGCTTTTATATATGTTCAATTCGGATCACATGTTTGCCGTTTTGTGATTTAAACTGTGGTAACTTATTGAAATTATTTAAAATATGGTCAGCTTTTATAATATCGTATAATGGTTAAACGGATCGATATTCCTTTGTAAAATAATGATATATCGGGTGAAAGGGATAAATGCAATTCATTGGTCAATATCATTTTAAGTACATAATGTGTCAAAACAGGGAATAATTTTCCTTATAAAACACATAAAAAAAATCCGTAATGAATTCGGAATAAAAAATGTATGCCCGATTATGCTCATTATTTGTTGATTTTCAATTGACTGTTTAGGTAAATAAGTGCTTGATATTTTGAACTCTATCATGTATACCTTAATAAATCCGTCTTTTTTTACAGGTCTGACTGAAAGGATGATTTATGAAATCAGAAGATTTGGGATCTGCTGTAATAGCACCCGGGGGAACATTTACGGCTGGAACAACCGGTACATGGAAAATAACTTATACTGTTGGGAAATACGGAATAGACGATGGCGGATCGATTATTTTGACGCGCCGCGCCATGTCCGATGCACTGTTACCGCAATGTGAATGTCCGAACCTGCCGGGTTATACCACGGCTGTTACAAACGGAGACGCCCTAATCAGAATCAAGTATGATAACCGCTACTGGATTCGTCCCTATCGCGGCGCGCTGGTTGTTCATGTTTATGACGGTTCTCTTACCTGCGGTGACACAATCACGGTCACGGTTGGGGATACCTGTAAGGGCTCCCCGGGCTGGAGAATCCAGACATTTCCCGAAAAGCACCACACTTTCAGGATACTGGTCGATTCTTTTGGTACCCGGGAGTATTATCCCATTACAAAACATCCCTTTTTCACCATAGTACCGGGAGTGTCCGAGACAATCGAAACCGTTATGCCATCCATTGCCAAACCGGGCGAGGATATCGATATATGGGTGCGGGCGCTCGATGTATGGGGTAATCCGGTGAATACATTTGATGGTAATGTTACTGTCAAATGTAATGATGAAGGAATAAATTTCGAGGAAACATTTAATATCTCCCATGGAGTCGAACGTGCAGGTACGATTTGTTTCCCAAAGGAAGGAATATACCGTGTCTGTATTGTTACTGGAGATATGAAAAACCAGAGCAATCCTGTAATTGTGATGGAAAATCACACTAACATTTTTTGGGCAGATCTGCATGGGCAGACAGAGGCAACCGTCGGCACCGGTTCGGTGGAAGATTATTTTTCTTTTGCAAGAGACAAAGCGCTTATCGATGCTGCCGGATGGCAGGGTAATGATTTTCAGGTGAGGGATTCGGACTGGGAAGAAGTATGCGAGATGACGAAGAAATTTTATGATCCGGGCAGATTCGTCACTTTTCTCGGTTATGAATGGTCGGGTCTTACTCCTGCGGGAGGTGACCACAACATTCTATACCTCCATGATAACCAACCGATTCACCGCAGTTCACACTGGCAGGTTCATGACGGCTCGTCAGAAGACTCCGACTGTTTTCCTCTCTCCGAACTGTGGAAAGCTTTCAGGGGCAGAAACGATATGATGGCGATTGCTCATGTGGGTGGACGGTATGCCAATCTTGATTTCTGGGATGAAGATTTTTCCGGATTGGTTGAAATTCATTCTCACCACGGTACGTTCGAGTGGATAGCCATGGATGCGCTGTCACGGGGTCTGATAACGGGCTTTGTCGCCCAGAGTGACGATCATACCGGAAGGCCAGGACTATCAGCTCCACTCCAACCGCTGGCGAGAGATTTTGCGACTTTTGATGTGTACGGCGGGTATACCGGCATAATAGCAGATAGTTTGACACGGCAGTCGCTATGGGATGCTCTTAGGGCTCGGCACTGCTATGCCACTACAGGACGCCGCATATATCTCGAAGTTCGATCCGGTTATTATATTATGGGGGATATCGCACCGGCTGCTCAACCTGTTGACCTTGCTTTTGTAATTGCCGGAACAACACCGCTGCTCGATGCGGAAGTTCTCTGTGATACGGAAGTTGTATACCGTTATCCGTTTAAACTCGACCCCGAAAATGTATGGATTCGTATTGAATGGTCCGGAGTTCGTATTAAAAGTCGCTCGAAGACTGCCGACTGGGATGGTGTCATTTCGGTTAAAAATGGTGTGATAGATGAATATATACCCTATGCTTTTGACCGTCATGACCAGGGTGTATTCAGGATGTCAGACAGTGATCTCAATGTTGTTTCAAGCACTTCCGGTGATATTGATGGCATATTTCTGAAGATTTCCGGTCAATCGTCTGTCATCGCATATAATAGTAAAATAGCATCGATCAGCATAAATATCGAAAATATCGACACTATCCCTGAAATAACAAATGTCGGTGGTGTGAATCTTCAGGTCAGAATGTCTAAATGTACACCTGTAGACCGTCCTGAGAACGTACGGTTCACCTATAAAAATTCCGATGTTCGCTTAAAACGGCATGCTTACTGGGTAAGGGTTGTTCAGATGGACGGCCACATGGCATGGTCAAGCCCGGTTTATTTCGAACCGGATCAGCTATAGTTCTTCAATACCGATTAGAGGCTGGCCTTTATCAACATTTGAACCATCTTCG
>JAFGMP010000326.1 GCA_016927495.1 Candidatus Latescibacterota bacterium
ATATACAAAGTGTTTTTTTATATTTTTTCAAAATTTTTTGAGAACACAACACTTTTTGCAAGTAAATCTCTAACCGGAAATTGCTGATAGTCATTTATCTTTGTTTGTGAAAAAACTTTATTGTATTTGAAAAGTTCGATTGAGTTTATCAATAAAATATAACGTTTGTTATGCAGTTTGTTATGAAAAAACCTTGTATTAACGGTTATCACGTTTGTATAATTCATTTCGATATACAAGATACAAACATTTTTTTGTCATCAGGGAGGAATCATGGGACAACTGGAAAGAAAAACTGCTATAATCACCGGTGGCGGAACAGGCATCGGGCGGGCAATAGCGAAACGTTTTCACAATGAGGGCGCCACAGTCCTGATATGTGGCAGACGTATGAACATGTTGAAGGAAACTGCTGAAAGTATAGACCCAAACAGCCCAAGGATACTGTGTGTAAAAACAGATGTGACCGACGAGAAAGAGATTGAACACCTCTATAAATCGGCTATGTCAAAGTCCGGTAGAATCGATATTCTGGTGAATAACGCCGGAGTGATGCGTTTCGGTTCTTTGGCTGAAACACCGCTCGATGACTGGGACCTTATGATGAAAACGAATACATGGGGACCCTGGAGGCTGATGGTTAACGTATTGCCATATATGAAAAAGGCCGGAGGCGGCTCGATAATCAACATATCATCGATTGCCGGAATCAAATCATATCCGGGCGCAGGCATATATTGCGCCTCAAAAGCAGCTATGCAGGTTATTTCGCAGGTAGTAGCGATGGAAAATGCCGGTGACAACATCCGGGTAAATTGCATTCTTCCTGCGGTAGTCGAGGATACCGAACTGTCGAATCCCATATTCGGTGAAGAAAATGTTCCGGCATTCTGGGATAAACTACGTCCGCTTCATCCGCTGGGAAGAAACGGCAAACCTGACGATATCGCCGAGGCAGCGCTTTTCTTTGCGACAGATCAAAGTTCATGGATTACCGGTACACTGCTCAATGTTGACGGCGGTCGTCACATGGCAACCAACAGACCGGCTGACTGAAGATGAATGAATTAAGTATGGTATTAAAGGCTGTTTGCGCTCATACTTTCGAGCATATCCTTATTTGTCTTTGTCTCACGCATTCTTCCGAGAAGGAATTCCATGGCTTCTGCAGTACCCATGGGATCGAGCATACGACGGAGAATCCAGATACGGTTTAATTCCGCATCGGTCAGCAGAAGTTCTTCTTTTCGTGTGCCTGAGCGCTTTATATCCATAGAGGGATATATACGTCGATTTGAGAGTTTACGGTCAAGTACCATTTCCATGTTACCGCGGCCTTTGAACTCTTCATAGATGATATCATCCATACGCGATCCGGTTTCAATGAGGGCGGTTGCAAGTATGGTGAGGCTTCCACCGTTCTCTATGTTTCTTGCGGCTCCGAAAAACTGTTTTGGCCATGTGAGTGCATTGGCATCGATACCGCCCGAGAGAATCTTGCCTGAATGAGGTATGATATTATTGTATGCCCGTGCGAGACGTGTAATCGAATCCAGAAGTATTACCACATGATGGCCGTGCTCGACAAGCCGCTTGCCCTTTTCAATAACCATGTTGGCAACCTGGACATGCCTGTTCTGCGGTTCATCGAATGTTGATGAAATAACCTCACCTTTGACTGCACGCTGCATTTCAGTGACCTCTTCGGGACGTTCATCGATTAGCAGGACGATAAGTCTGATATCCGGGTGATTTGCGGTAATAGAATTGGCAACTTTCTGCATAAGCATGGTTTTGCCGGTAAAAGGAGGCGCTACGATGAGTCCACGCTGTCCGAATCCGATGGGGCAGAGGAGGTTCATGATTCGCGTGCTGACTTCGGACTGTGATATTTCCAAATCAAACTTGTGGTCGGGATGAACCGGAATAAGGTTATCGAAGAAAATTTTGTCTTTTGATGCTTCCGGATTTTCATGATTTATTGCTTCGATCTTAAGCAGAGCGAAATATCGCTCCGAATCCTTTGGTGGACGTATCTGACCTGAAACAGTATCACCGGTTTTCAGTGAAAAACGTTTGATTTGCGAATGTGAGACATAAATGTCGTCGGGTCCCGGCATGTAATTATACGCCGGTGATCGTAAAAAACCGTAACCGTCATCGAGTACTTCCAGAACACCCTCGGCAAAAATGAGGCCATTCTGCTTTGTCTGACCTTCGAGAATTTTAAAGATAATATCAGCTTTTTTTAAACCGGTAATGCTTTCAAGTTTCAGGCTTTTGGCATATTCGGCAAGCTCGGAAATGGTCATTTGCTTAAGTTCACCAATATCCATAGTTATGTCCTTGTATTATTAATATTTTATTGAATTTGTTACAATGCACATAATATAAACTATTGCCCGAATCACCTGGGATAGTCCCGGTTAATGGCGATAAAACCGCATTCATCCGGTAGATTAAATAGGGTTAGGTTCTATCAGGAAGCTGTTATATAATGAGATCAACTTGGGAAACAGATTCCATTACGGGGTAAGTTATTCATTGAATATGTAGTATAGGGGAAAAGCACCCCATTTGTCAAGCGAAAAAAAAATATATGCGAAAATATTTTATAAAATCTGAATAATTATTACTGAGTTTTAACCAAAATCATAAAAATTGAACTTTCAACGTACTGTTAAGTTACACGTAATTGTAGTCAACAAGAGAAAGGTAATGATTATTAACGGTTATACAAATGAGGTAATATATTAGGATATTTCTCAGCGACAGCTTCTTTCCTCCTCTGGGATGTTCACCACAAAAAGTGATGGATTACCATAGGGCGAACCGTTTTCATCATCACGTATCACGAATGCTCCGTTCATACAAATGACGAGGTAAGAGCCATCACCCGATATCTCCATGCCGTATGTACCGCCTACCCAATATCCATATTTCTCCCAATAATAATCAGCTAACCATGCAATAACTTTTTTACGGCCGGTTTTAACGTCATACTGCAGAACAGGTCCATATTCGTTGGCGTTTTGCATTTTTTTGCCGCCCGGCAAATAATATATGTACCGTCCGTCAGGGCTCAGAGCTGTCGTTGAGGTGTAACGTCCCTTATCCCAGTTAACTCCCACAAGTTCTGTTTTCGGTACTTCGGGAAAAAAGCGAAACATAGTGCCATTGTGGGTAATACAGTAGAACGCCCCGTCCATTGCACGTCGTTCGGTGTACCCGCGAAGCTGCGTGACTTTATTATCGTACGGATTCTCAGGTGGTGAAAGCTCGAAACGCCTGAATTTGTTGAGTTCCGGGTCAAAATTCAGAAACCGGTGTTTTTCATCACCCCTGCAGGTTGTCCAGAATATTCCGGTTTCCTCGTCGAGAAGCATGGCTCGCTGCCACCATTCCCAGCCGTTGGGTGGGCATCCGGCATAGGTGACTTTTTTGTTGATGGTATCCCAGCAGAGGATTGTTTTATTGGCGCCTGTTCCCACGAGTTTTCCCCTTTTAGCATCCAGATTAAATTCAGGCAGCATCTGGCCGACAAGCGGTATACCCCAGTTTTTTGCCTCGTGGGTATATATATTGTAGCTCAAAAGCCAGCTTCCGCGGTATCCGTTAGCCCACCATGTCGAATCGGGATAGACGCCATAGTGTGTGGCAGCCCAGAGAGTGCCGTCCGGCATGATTCCCATACGACCGTGAATTTTGCCGTCGGTATACGACTGATCTGTCCATCCGAGGAGTTTGTCGACATCCAGCACGGTGTGGACGATGTTACGTGCAGGATTGTATTCATATATATTTATCTGGCATCCTATCCCGCGGTGATCGCCGACGGAAAAAAAGAAACGGTTATCTTCGCTGCGCGTGACTTTTCCCCAGTTTGCCCATGCGGCATTTTCAGCATTTTCAGGGAAATATTCAGGCAGCATATCGGGTAAAATAATCATCCTGATTGTCGGCGGTACTTTCGCTATGGTGAAATCGTCGATAACATCTTCTTCTGCAGGTTGAACCAGCATTTTCTCTGATTTGTCGGTAACAAAATCCGTTTTTTGCCGCAGTTTCAATTTATCGTATTTATCGTTTTGGATTCTGCGTTCGTCTTCGGTCATGTTCCATCCGGCATATACGGCAGTAATGAAAAAACATAGTAAAAGTAATGAAAAAATCAATTGCCTGATCATGTTCAATCCTCATTTTTTTTATTTTCAGTCATTATTACCCAATAAATATTTTTCAAGAAACAAAACTATTGAATTACTGTAATAATCACGGTTACTCTTTTTGCTGAATCCGTGGCCTTCATCTTTGGCAAGAACATACAATACATCACCGCCGTTTTTGCGAATTATCGAGACAACCTGTTCGGATTCGCTTGCCGGTACACGCGGGTCGTTGAGTCCCTGCGCGATGAGCATGGGTTTTGTTATCTTATGAGCGTTTGTCGTGGGGGAAATATCCAAAAGAAACTTACGCATCTCAGGATCGCTTTCATCTCCATATTCCTGGCGTCGTAAATTTCGTCTGTACGGCTTTGTGTTTTCGAGAAATGTGACGAAATTGCTGATACCAACACTCTCGATTCCACATGCAATCCTGTCGTTATAGTGTATCATCGATGCAAGCACCATATACCCGCCGTATGATCCTCCGTAAACCACAACCTTTGAGGAATCGAGGTCCTTCTGTTGATCTATCCAGTCGAGCAGCTTGCCGATATCTTTAACCGAATCTTCACGTTTGTACCCGTTATCGAGTAAAAGATAGCTTTTGCCATAACCCGAAGAACCCCGAACATTCGGGGCAAGCACCGCGATTCCCATTTCGTTCAGATAATACTGGAAGACCGGTGAAAAGTACGGCAGAAACTGGCCTTCGGGACCGCCGTGAATCATTATAAGTACAGGATACGGTCCGGTTTTTCGCGAAGGTTTATAGTAGAACGCCGGAATTTTACGGGGGTTGCCGTCGACAGTATCGAATGTTTCATAATGAATCAGTTCGGGTTCATTAAACAGGCCGGTGTTCAGTCCGCCGACCTCGCTGTATGTCCATTGTTCCAGTGCATTCGTATTCAGGTTCAGGACATATATATCACCCGGAGACCGTGATGTGTTGATTTCCAAAGCAAGTCTGTTGCCGTCGGGATGAAAATCAAGTCCCGATATCTGACCTGCAGGTATACCTGAAACAGGGTGGTATTGCATCGTTTGGGTGTTTAGCATATAGAGTTTGCCGGTGCCATCTGCATTAGTTGTAAAGGTAAGTTTATCGCCCTGTTCATTTAACTCTATCGATTGAACATCCCAGGGAATTTCGGTTGTTAAATCAGTAAATTTCCGTTTGGCGATATCATAATATTTCAACCGGAGGAATTCGCTGCCTTCATCGGACGTAATAAATACACCTTTCCCGTCTTTTGACCAGAGAGCGCTGCCATAAGCAATTTTTTTGTCTGTCGGATTGATCTGATAGAGTTTGCCTGAGTCGATGTCAAGTATATGGTAATAGGTTTCATTAATGGAGATGTAATTGTTCACCAGTAATTTTTTATCATCGGGCGACCAGTCGGCAGTCATCCAATAACCGTTGTTTTCAAGTACCCGTTTGGCTTTTGCGGGATTTTTCGGATCACAAATATAGAGATCATAGTCGCTGCCGTTTCGTTGTGTGCTGCTGTAAACGAATCTGTCACCTTTGTTTGACCACATAACGCTGCTGTGACGTGATGTGCCGTCGGTCAGCATGGTGTATGTGCCAGAGTTCAGGTCAAATAAAATATCTGGTAATATTCGTTCCCGCCGATATCTTTCAGAAAAAGAAAGCTCTGATCTGCCGGGTTTACAGCAGCTCCGTACACAGGTTCGTCAAAATAGGTTATCTGTTGCCGTGCACCGCCGGGCTTCTCTACATAATGAATCTGTGTTGTCTCGCCGAACCGGGTTGTGATGAGCATGCCGTCTTTTCCCGGCAACCATCCCTGCATTGAAGCTGACCGTGTGTTTTGGTACTGCATCATACGTTCGGCGATGTGCTGCGGAATTTCAGGAATGTTTTCTATGATGAGGTTGCCCTGCTCTTTGCGCTCGACCTGTGAAAATAATGTGTTGACCGGAATGATAAATAAGAACAGGAAAATAAGGTTATGTTTGAATATATGCATTACATACCCCTTTTTTGGTTATTGGATAATCTGGTTTTTACAACACCAGTAAAATATAACATATTATTGGGTATACTCTCCGGTCACTTCTTTTAATTTTGCAAAAAACGCTTTTTTTCTTTCAGTATTTATTGCCCAGTTCACCGGAAGACTTTGATAACCGTCCCAATAATTGCTTTCCCCTGGATCGAAAAATCCCCAGGATGCGTACTCGCTCAGCGCCGCGATCATATTATTTTTGGGATGGTCGAATTTGAAATGATCGTCCTCATTGAACAGAATAGGTTTCGCAGTATATCCCGTAACCGCACGTGCCTGTTTAACCATTTCGGTAATTCGGTCCGGATCCTCAACGCCATTACCGTGCATGAGAAGAAAATCAGCGGCCTTCACAACATTTTCGAGTGGTACAGTTCCACCGCCGTAACTGGCGCTAACATAAAGTTTTTGGCCATTGCTTCTGTGAGCTTTTACCTGGTAAATCAGTTCATGTACACGGTCAGGTCTGAGAATATCATGGTCATACCGTACATTACATTCATTGTTGATTTCGATAAGCACATGTGAGTATTCGTTTTCGAACAACCAACCAACAGTGTTATCGACTGCACGTATGACGGCTGTTTCGTCACGCAATCGTTGGTCCTGTCCGAAATAAAATAATCCAAGGATCGGCGCCATGCCGAGTTCATCCGCACGGTCGAGGATCAGTGCAAGCCGCCGCATATACTCCGGGCGAAGGTTGCCATCCGAAGTGAAAGCTGAATTGTGCCACGGCTGTTCTTTGGAATAACCCTCAGGACTACCCCCCTGAAGATTGATCGTAAATGAAAGTAATCCGTGATCGCGCCATGATTTCATAGCGGCGACAAATTCATTAGTATTTCTGGCCAGGTCCCATTTATTTGTATCGGGATAAGCCCATTTTGATTGTGTCTCGGGATTAAGGTCGTCAAATATTCCCTGGATCATGCGGGAATTCATAAGTAGCCCTTCGATTTTTTTATCCTTCCAGTGACGACCCTGATAAGTTGGACGGTCATTGATATAAAACATATCATTTCGTATCGATATTGTTGTATTCCGATGTTTCAGAGTTGACACTCGATGCGAGAAACTGCACGCACTCATCACCGAACCGGCAGCAATTAACGAATATGACAGAAAATTTCTTCGCGGTAAAAACGAATTTTCAAACATGTTATTTCTCTTTTACATTAAATTTACAGAGTAAATTACACCAGTCTTTTGAATTCTCATCTTTCAAAAGGGTTTTGTCAAGAACTAATTGCCAACTCTTGTTTATTATTTCAGTTGTTTACGAATCTTTTAATGGATTTAATCGTATAATAACTACACATAAGGTTTGATTATATTTATTAACCAAAGGAATCAAATCATGCAAGAAAAAACAGTACATATACCTAATATTTCCTGCATTCATTGTGTCAATACCATTAAACGAGAACTCGGTGATCTCGACGGGATTATTAACGTCGAAGGAAGTCCCGTCACAAAAAATATAACGATACAATGGGAAGACACACAGGACTGGGATACAATACGGAATTTACTTGATGAAATCGGGTATCCGCCGGAATAATCTTTAAAGCAGATTCTACATAATGAGAAAACATGAGTACCGGGACAAAAGGTAAGAATACTATACAGGTAATTGATTTACCTGTTATAGGAATGACATGCGCCAATTGTGCACGAACGGTGGAACGTTCACTGATCCGCAAAGTTCCGGGTGTAAAGTCCGCTACCGTTAATCTTGCCGCCGAAACGGTGCATGTGGAATTCGATCCCTCGGAAGCGACCTTCGATACTCTTGCGGACGCTGTCGAAAAATCAGGATATACCCTTGTTATTCCGAAAGCCGGTGAACAAATACAGGATGAAGAGCAAACGGCCCGTCAGGCTGAAATTCAGCGCGAACGTAAGGCACTTTTTATAGGTATTCTGTTTACCGTGCCTCTGTTTGTGTTAAGTATGGCGAGAGATTTTTCCCTGATCGGTTTGTGGACGCATGAACAGTGGGTCAAATGGCTGTTCCTGGCGCTCGCCACACCCGTCCAGTTTTATACAGGCCGTGGGTTTTATACCGGCGGATTCAAGAGTATCAGAAACCTGAGTGCAAATATGGATGTGCTTGTTGCTTTAGGGTCATCGACCGCTTATTTCTACTCAGTTGCGCTTCTTTTGCTGCCCGGATTGGGATCTCATGTGTATTTTGAAACCTCCGCCATGATTATTACGCTCATTAAAATCGGGAAATTACTCGAAGCGAAAGCAAAAGGTCAAGCATCACAGGCAATACGGAGACTCATGGACCTCGCTCCGGTTGTCGCCCATATCGAAAAAGATGGAGTCGAGCGAGACATCCCGGCAGAAAAAGTGAAATCCGGAGATACAGTGGTAATTCGTCCGGGTGAACGTATCCCGGTAGACGGCATCGTATTATCAGGGCAATCGGCTGTCGACGAAAGCATGATGACCGGCGAATCGATTCCTGTCGATAAGTCTAAAGATGATAACGTATTCGGCGCTACAATCAATATGCAGGGTAGGCTTAAGATACGTGCGACCGGAGTGGGCAGCGAGACAGCTCTTGCGCAGATTATACGGCTTGTCAGTGCCGCCCAAGGCAGCAAAGCTCCGATACAACGGCTTGCCGATCGCGTCTCAGCGATATTTGTGCCCGCAATCATTCTGTTGTCTGTTCTCACATTTACTATATGGTGGATTGTTGGGGGAGACTTTGTTCCGGCTATGATACGGATGGTGGCTGTGCTGGTAATTGCCTGCCCCTGTGCGCTCGGGCTGGCAACACCCACAGCAGTCATGGTAGGCTCAGGAAAAGGCGCGTCAATGGGCATACTATTCAAAAACAGCGAGACTCTTGAGGCTGCACACCGTCTGACTGTGATTATGTTCGACAAAACGGGAACAATCACTATGGGTAAACCGGTTCTGACCGACTGGATTCCTCTCGTGGAATCGAGGGAAACAGATCTATCGCTTATTGCAGGCGCAGAAACCGGATCGGAACATCCTTTGTCACGTGCAGTGGTGAACGGTGCCAAAGACCGCGGGCTGACCATAACAGAACCGTTGAATTTCAGGGCTTTAGCGGGGAAAGGTATTGAAGCTGAGGTAAACGGTCATAGTGTTTTTGTCGGCTCGGTTGACTGGATTCGGAGCAAATATATTATAAATGATAATATTCTCAAACAGATTAATATGTTATTGAATAATGGAAAGACCGTTATACTCGGCGTTGTCGACAATTCCATTGCCGGTATTATCGGTGTATCCGATGAAATTAAGCCTGATGCAGAACAGACAATACGAGGTATTAAAGAACTCGGTATCGAACCGGTTATGCTTACCGGAGACTCAAAAAATGCTGCTCAGGCAATAGCCATGAAGGCAGGCATTAAGACTGTGGTCGCCGAAATCCTTCCGGATCAGAAAGAGTCTGTTGTGCGGGATTTCCAGGGCCGCGGCGAATATGTCGGTATGGTCGGGGATGGCATAAACGACTCTCCGGCGCTCGCACGGGCGGATGTGGGAATTGCCATCGGTACAGGAACCGATATCGCCATGGAAGCATCCGATATCACCCTGGTCGGTGGCGAATTAAAGGGTGTTTACCGCGCCATTCGTCTCTCTCATGCAACCATGCGGACGATTAAGCAGAATCTTTTCTGGGCTTTTTTCTACAATGTGGCGCTGATCCCGGTTGCCGCCGGAGTTTTGCATACTTTTACCTTTATTCCCGGTTTCATCAGAGACCTGCACCCCGCAATGGCTGCGGGAGCCATGGCTTTATCGAGTGTGACCGTTGTGATGAACAGTTTGCGGTTGGGGAAGAGGGCGTTTTGAAAGAAAAAAGTTTTTGATTATTTGAGAAGAATCATTTTTTTGGAAATTGTTGATTTTTCCGAATGCAAATTTGAAATATATAGTCCGGATGAAACTGTATATCCATTGTTGTCCCTTCCGTCCCATATAACGGAATGTGATCCTGCGGGGAGTTCCTCAGACACAAGATCACATACTTTTCTGCCGGTAATGTCATAAATGGTCAAAATTGCGTGACCGCGTTCGCTTAATGTGAAATTGATAGTTGTCGAAAGGTTAAACGGATTGGGATGGATTGAATCAATGCTAATTCCCCGGGGAACTTCTATAATTGAAGATACTCCAGTTGTGACATCTTTGGCAAAACTTACAATAATATCTTTAGTCATTCCGATCCATACAATACCCTTATTATCTACTGCAAAAGAATTTGCATAAAGATATGTAATATCAAAGTTAAATTGATCGCAATTAATATTGTCTTTTATAAAATATTGTGTCCAGTCTGATTCATCGAAACAAAATAAATATTCATTAGTAAGAAACCATTTTTCATTATTAGATCCGATTACAATTTGTTTTATGGTTATTTCTTCATCATTTCCTGAAATTATATAATGTTTAAAATGATTTTCATCATAGCTCCAAATCTGATTAATCCCTCCAAACCACTTAATATTATCGTAATCAACTGCCACTGATTGTGTTTCTTCACCGTTCAAAGAAATCAATTCATATGTACTTTTTATCCCATCACTACCGGCAAACCATGGTTTATTTGTTCGGTCTATGGCAATGTCAAAGACATTTTTTATTCCAGCTATTTCCCAATCAATTCCATCATATTTAACAATACCTCTATCTTTATGGGCAAACCATTTCACATTATTCCGGTCAACTTCGACGTCGTAAGTATGAGCAGGATAAAACTGCCACATATCATCATCGGGACGAAATATTAAGTTGATTTTGTAAATTTCGGATTTAGAACCATCATAAGAACTGATAAACGGATTTTCCCAAATCATGGGTTCGACATGATAATCGTATCGCAAATACCAATGTGTTCCGTTATTATCTATCGCCATGCCATATACATGATCCGATATCCCATCGATACATACAAATTCTGTCATGTTGAATGTAACATTATCGTACGATAAAATGTCACCCGTATGCCCGAACCACTTTATGTTATCAGCATTAACACAGACAGATCTGAATCCGTAACTATATTCATCAGCACCAAAAGGTTGATATGTATTCCATTGGCCGTCTGATGTTTGTTCAATCAGATATATGCTGATTTCTTCGGATTCAATAGTTTTGTATGCCTTTTCGTTATACCTTATTAAACCATAACTGGTTGCAAACCATACGGTTTCGTCTGAGTCAACCAATACTTTGCGGATATTGTTCGTATTATAGGGTTTAAAATGATACCAGGTATTACCGTCATATTGATATACTCCATCATTGATAGTTGCTAACCAGATTCTTTCATTGTTATCAACATATACGGAAGAGACTTCATCTATAGTCTTACTTTGAATTACTGTATAAGTTGTAAACGTATTACCATCAAAACTGGTGAACGGTATCGTTCCTAACCACAATACGCCTTCAAAATCACTATCCATTGCAGCTATATAATTACTGCCAAGCCCATCATCTTCGGTAAAAATTTTCATATTATTACCATCGAAACGGGTAAGACCACTACTGTTGCCGCCAAACCATTTTACACTATCTTTGTCAATTGTTATCGAAAGTATTTTATTTTCGGCAAGACCATCCTCTGTAGTATAGTTTGTCCAAGTTGTACCGTCAAAACTGACAACACCACCGCCAAATGTCGCGAACCAAAGGACACCGTTTTGATCGATATCAATGTCTCTTACATCATTTACAGGAAGTCCGTTTTGAGTTGTATATGATTTCCATTGTGAACCGTTAAAACAGGATATACCTTCTTCACCACAAAACCATTTTACGCCATTGTTATCTATAATGATATCAAGAGGCGTTGTAAGTATGAGACCGGAGTTTGAATCTGTATATTTGGCAGTGGTATATCCGTTTTGGTAAACAATTATTCCTGAATCATTTCGCCCCAGCCAAATTGAATCGTCATTATCTTTTATTAGTGAGGAGAAATCGGAGCCCGATAAAAAAGCGATTCTCTGTTCATATCCCTTAGGAGCGTCTTTAACTATAATTGCCTGCTCTTCTGGTGTATTTAAGATTCCCTGTGTCCAGTAACTACCCTCAAAGAGAAACAGTCCTTGTTTTGATCCCGCCCAAAGCACATTGTTGTGGTCAGCAGCAATTGTCCATACATAGGGACCTTTGACTCCGGGATAACTCGCAAATGATTGACCGTCGTAACTATACACTCCTCCGGTATCGCAGAACCAGATGATTCCATCGTTATCTTCCAATATTTTATAGACATCTTGATGACCGTAAGTGTCAGTCGTATGATTGGTCCATGTTGTACCGTCAAAACTGAGAATTGAACGTGAGCAGAAACACCATAAAGTATTGGTTCTGTCCACCGTTAATGCATTAGTATTTGTATATTCCAGTTCAATTGCCGGAACGACTGTATTCCATATCGAACCATCATAATTCGAGATTCCTGCATTTGAACCGAACCATTTAACATTATTTTCGTCGACTGCTACTGAATTGACACAATTCCCTGAATCATTATCATCTATGGGTAAACTTGGAAGACCGCTGTTTTCAGTATTGTAGACTTTCCATGTTGTATCATCGAAACTCCATACTCCTCCATAATATGTTCCAAACCACTTGACATTGTTCTGGTCGATTGTAATATTGCAAATAAAGTATGATGGAAGTTCATCTCCGGTCGAATAATGTGTCCAGGTAGTGCCATCAAAACTCGAAACAGGCAAAGACGGATTTGCAAAACCGAACCATTTAACATTATTTTGATCTACAGCTACTTCGCGAACAATCATTGTCCTATCGCTGTTGTAATTAATGTCGGATGCAGTATAATGAGTCCATGCAACACCGTCGTAGCTGAATATCCCCTGATCATTAACGGCGACCCACATAACATTATCTTTATCGAATTCGATATCACGTATTTCATAGTCCCATGGTCCTGTTTCGGCAAAAACTTCCATAACAGAACATATATTGGGAATTACCATTAGTAAAACTAATAATGTTGAATATAAATGTTTTGTCATTATGACTCCTTAGTCCTTTTAAATACAGTTGTATCGTTTATAAGCTAATATTAACTATTTAATGTTCTTTTTTCAATCTTTTTATACTCATTTTTGAATAATATCTCGGAAAGGTTGTATTATGATGTTATTTAATTTTTTGGTAAAAAAACAATCCATATATGTAAATTTATATATAATACTTAAAAAACTGGGAGGATAAAATGATTTTCCGTTTGACACAAAAACTTGCAAAGAAGATACATTCCCTCGATACCTTGAACGATCTGCCACTTGCCGGGAATCCGTTTGCCGATTGGTCCGCAAACCTTTTTAGGGCCAGACGATTACAATACATCATTGTGACCAACACCGTTTCGCTGTACTCGATGCTTCTGAATGGCCGTGGTATAGCCGATAACGATGATTTTATTATTGGTGTAAGAAGTACGCTACGTTTATTTATGGAAGCAGATGGGAATGATGTTTTATATCGGAAGTATATTGAAACCGATGATACACCGGAGATGTTCGCAAAGTCATTGAATCGTTCCGTGAACGGTTCAATGAACGATTTTATTGAAAAAGCGAAGTATCATCTGGAGTATAGTGAACTTTCTCTGTATGATACGGCCCAGCGATTGAATGAAATGCCCATGTCATATCTGAATCTTGATAATCCCAAAATAGCCTTTTCCGCTATGGCCTCTAAAAAATGATTTCAGGAAGTAATTGGTTGAGTGTTTTTATCGACAGATGCCTTGTTGACAGTATCTCACTGAATGTTATGTAGAAATATAAATTTTCGTCGACAATTATTCACAAAAATCAGCAATAGAATTGCTTTTCAAAAAATCGAAATAATTCTATTGACAACAAACTTCATTTGTGGTATAATAGTACCACAATACTTAATAATCGACCGGGAGTGTTAATGTCAAAAATATTGAATATTTCGGAAGCTACGGCTCTTGCGCTTCATGCCATGATTTACCTTGAATATCAAAAAGACAGGCTTGTTTCCACAAAAGAAATAGCGGAAGCATTTAGCGCATCAGAGGCTCATCTTGCCAAAGTCATGCAGAGACTGGTTAAAGCGCGATTTGTCAAATCGGTTCGCGGACCAAAAGGCGGCTTTGCTTTGGAAAAACAATGTGAGGATATAAAAATTTTACACATATATGAAGCGTTTGAAGGTTCGTTGTCCGAACATTCATGTCTTTTCGATAAACCGGTATGCGGACTTGAAAAGTGTGTAATCGGTGATCTTCTCGGGAAACTGAACGACAAGGTTTTGAATTATTTGAATACTACGTCACTGTGTGATGTTGCCGAATATTACAAAAAGAAGTGAGGTGATTCATGTTGAGAAAAATAGTGAGGATCGATGAGGAAAAATGCAATGGTTGCGGAATATGTGTTACTGCCTGTGCCGAGGGCGCTTTGAAAATCATCGACGGTAAAGCGCGGCTGGTCAGCGAAATATATTGTGACGGCCTCGGTGCATGTCTCGGTAAATGTCCGCAGGATGCTATTACCATCGAGGAACGTGAAGCTGATGAATTCGATGAGTTAGCCACTGAAAAATATCTGAAAAAAAGTAAAGAAAAAATCCCGCAGAAAAAAAATGAAGTTCCAATTTCAGGCGGTTGCCCCGGTTCGGCATTACGGAGTTTTATTACTGAAACTGGCGTTGAAAACACATCAATGACATCAGGGCCATCGCAGCTTTCTCATTGGCCTGTACAGCTTACGCTTGTTCCGCCGACTGCGCCGTTTTTGAAAGAGGCAGACATTGTTGTCTGTGCGGATTGTGTACCATTTGCATTACCGGATATACACAGCCGATACCTGAAAAACAGGGTTGTGCTTGTAGGATGCCCGAAACTCGATGATCTGAGTTTCTATCAGGAGAAGCTCATCCGGATATTCGAAACAGCGCAGCCATCGAGCATTACGGTACTCAGGATGGAAGTGCCGTGCTGCGGCGGTATTGCACATGCCGCAATCGAAGCGCGTAAAACAACAATCCCGGATTGTCCGCTGGAGATACATATAATCAGTATACGGGGAAAAATCACGAAAGAACATGTCAAAGTAAAAGTAATATAGCTGTTGAAAGTCACTTCAAATAAATCAATTTCATATGGAGGTACAATGTTTTGTTATCAGTGTGAGCAAACAGCTCAGGGTATGGGATGTACAAATTTCGGCATTTGCGGAAAAGCACCCGAACCTTCAGCATTGCAAGATCTGTTGGTATATATCGCTCAGGGTGTTGCGAAGTGTGCGGTCAAAGCAAAATCGGTTGGTGTTAAAGACCATGAGGCGAATGTATATGTCGTGGAAGCATTGTTTACGACAGTTACCAATGTCAATTTCGATCCCGAACGTCTGAAAGATGTAATCATGAAAGGTGTGAGAGTCAGGGACAAGCTGAAAAAATTCTATATCGATGCATGCAAAAAGGCAGGAAAAACTCCCGATACGCTCGATGGCGCTGCCGCCTGGGTTCCCGCCAGCGATTTGGAAGGCCTTATTAAACAGGGTGAGGAGCAGACCATCGAAAACAGGATGAAACTGTACGGGAAGGACATTACGGGCCTTCGCGAACTCCTGACGTACGGCCTTAAGGGTATGGCAGCATATGTAGACCATGCCATGATTCTGGGTAATGAAGATGACAAGGTGTATGCCTTTTTCCATGAGGCGCTGGATTTTTTAACCCGTGAAAATCTGACGGTCGATGAATTACTCGCCATGAATCTCAAATGTGGTGAAATGAACATAAAAGTTATGGAGATGCTCGATTCGGCTCATACGGGGACCTATGGAAATCCCGTTCCCACACCGGTTCGCATCGAACCGCTCAAAGGCAAGGCAATTCTGATTTCGGGCCATGATCTAAGAGACCTTGAAGATTTACTGCAGCAGACGGAAGGTCTCGGCATTAATGTTTACACCCACGGTGAAATGCTGCCTGCCCACGGATATCCCGGATTGAAAAAATACAAGCATCTTGCTGGTAATTACGGCGGTGCATGGCAGGATCAGAAAAAAGAGTTCGATGCATTTCCCGGAGCAATTCTCATGACCACTAATTGCATCCAAAAACCGAAAGAAACTTATATAAAACGCATTTTTACCTCAGGCCTTGTGGCTTGGCCGGGAGTAACTCACATCAGGAACAGGAATTTTAAACCTGTGATCGATGCGGCCCTTGCGGAGGAAGGTTTTACAAAAGATGGATCAGACAAGACAATATTAGTTGGATTCGGGCACAATGCAGTGCTGGGTGTTGCTGATAAGGTTATCGATGCGGTCAAATCGGGAGCAATTAAGCATTTCTTTCTTATTGGGGGGTGCGACGGGGCCAAGAGCGGCCGTAATTACTACACAGAATTTGCCCAGTCGGTTCCGGATGATTGTGTAATTCTCACGCTTGCATGCGGTAAATTCCGATTCAATAAAATGGAGTTCGGGGATATCGGTGGCATACCCCGTCTGCTCGATATCGGCCAATGTAACGATGCGTACTCCGCTGTCAAGATAGCTATGGTGCTTGCCGATGCGTTCGGTACCGATGTGAACGGCCTGCCACTCTCGTTTGTGCTTTCATGGTATGAGCAGAAAGCGGTGGTGATTTTGCTTTCCCTGCTGCATCTCGGCATTAAGAATATGCGGCTGGGACCGACTCTCCCGGCGTTTTTGACTCCGCCTGTCATCGATGTGCTGGTGAAAAATTTCAACCTGATGCCGATTTCAACGGTCGAGGAAGATTTGAAAGCCGCGCTTGCGGGGTAGAATATATTCTTTTCATGTTTAGCTTCACATGGTTTCAGGAAGAGGGCAGGTTTTTGGACCTGCCCTCGCTTTTTTGAGCCGAATATTATCTGAACGTCTGATTTTGCAGATATCTATGAAGAAATGATGGCCATAATTTCCTTTAATCAAGAAATCAGGTGAATCAAGTAAATCAAGGTTCAGACAATAATACAGGGCAACCGCAGAGAATTGCCCCTACAGGCTGCATACCTAACACATTTCAGGGCACAAAATATTGTGCCCCTACAAATAACATATACCTTGTACCTGTCATTCCCTTTAAGCTTTAAACTTTGAATTTTGAACTGTTTTTTCTTTTTGCCTTTGTGCCTGCTGCCTAATCCACATTTCAAATCTTGCCGTCAGTTCATCGGGTTGTGCGGTTCCTGTGGTCGCCAGCTGCTGCGCTGTTATCGATGCGGCGAGGTTTCCGATAAGCGCCGCCTCGACAGGTGATGCACCCGAAACAAGAGACAGTACCAGCGCAGCCGAAACGGTATCACCTGCACCTGTGGTATCGATTGGATCTTTTAATCGAACTGCGGGTATGATCTGTATGGATGGATCGGTGATTAATATCCCCCGTGCTCCGCAGGTAACGAACATCGGGGCGTCGGCCTCGGAACGAATATGTTTAACCTGTTCTGCCAGCATATCATATGCAATCTCGTCACCCGGTTTTGGACTCGCGATGCCCATTGTCTCGAACTGATTGGGTTTCAGCATGATGTTTCGGAATTGCCGTATGTGAGAGCGGCTGTCAGCCAAAAAAATTGTGTTGGAGAAACGGGCTGCACAGTTTGAGAGTGTTTCACGGATGACCTTTGATATCACTCCGTTTTCCGGGTCGAACATCTGGTCTACGATGATGACACCATCGACATCGGGCAAGATGGTATCTAATGAATCGATTAATTTACTTACCAGAGGCCGGGGAACAGGCCTGCGATTTTTTACGTCGTATCGTTCGTGTTCACCTTGGAGACCCGGATTGTTTATGTCACGGGGTTTGAGATAGGTCGGTGTCACCATATCTTGAGAGGATAATAACGCGTCGGTATTACATTCGAGTTTTTTAAGGTCGCTTCGAAGTTCATACCCCTCGCCGTCCTCGCCGGTTATCCCGAATGCAAACATACTACCTGTTCCGAGTGCGGCCAGATTTTTGACAACATTGCCTGCCGCACCGGGACTGTGACGTAGACATACAACCTGGTGAGCTTTTTTTTCAGTCTCGAGACTCTTTTCTTCAAGTGATGTGTCCACATCAAGATATTTGTCGAGAAAAAAATCACCGATAACCGCAATCCTTTTTGTGTGAAACTGTGAAATGATCGCCTCAAGTCGCTGTGATGTCATCAAACCGTATCTTTCAAATTATATAGTATAAATTTTTTTGCTTTATATATAATAAGGTATAGTGATAAGTGATTACTCATATGGAAAATCAGGTTTTAAACCATGCGTACACATCACCGAAAACCATTTTTTCCCTTAACGATATCAGTATTGTTATCATCTCTTCACCAGATGTCCATTCGGAAAGAACCAGAGTCATCGTTTCACCGAGCGAGTAATTGAAACTGACCTTGCCCAGTGTGGTGAGGTGTTTGATCGAATCGACCGCAGATTTTATGAATTCGGGAGTGAACTCAAATGATATGACCTTTGCAGGCTGAGACAATCCGCTTATCACTTTTGATTCGAAACCTTCAACATCGATTTTAGCAAAAACAGGGACGCCATAGTTCTCAATGAGTTTATCGAAAGTCGTTATGGTAACATTTTCCGATTTATTCCATTGATAGGTTGAAAACCGGCCGCTTGCTTTAACTTGTTCGATCCATTCCTTCGACAGTGATGAAATTGTTGAGGCATCGCTGACCAAAAGTTCCGCTGAGCCTTCCGATTCACCCAAAGCTTTTGGTATAATTATGACATCCGGGTTGGCGCCGAATTTCTTATGCAATTTCAAAACACAGCTTCGCTGCGGTTCGACCGCTATGACATATGCTCCAAGTTTGAGGAATACCTCTACACGGTTTCCCAGATTTGCGCCGATATCAAAACAAAGGTCTCCTTTGCTGATAAACCGTGAGTAAAATTCTTTCATTTTTTTACGCCGGTGTATATATAAAGGATTTAAAGGCGCAAGGGAGTTCACAATAAATTTTGAGAATCTGTATAGTTTTGCGGCATGTAATAGTTTAATTATGGTATTCATTGAAAATAATTCCTTTTGTCTGACAGTTCGTGAAACATATAAAAGACGTAATCATTTATAAAAAAGTCAAGATTCATTACAAAATTGAATGGTTTTTTGTTGTTTTTTTGGATAAACACTGTACTTTTATGATATAATAATTGCGATCTGAAAAATGGAACATGATTATAAATTTACACAGCGGGAGATATGTGATGATTAGAAGATATTTTATTTTGAGCGCCATTATGGCTTTTTTTCAGTCGGTTTTCGTTTATGCTGAATTGCCGTCACCGGCACATGTCGAAGATGCGATGAAAAGAGCATCGGAATTTTTTACATCGATTTCGACCAATGGGGGATATGTAGGCATCTATTCGCCTGACCTTAAAACGCGATACGGTGAGGCGGCTTACGAGAAAGCAACTGCCGATCAAATCTGGGTTCAACCTCCCGGTACACCGAGTGTGGGAGAATGCTATCTATGGGCATACAAGTTGACCGGTGATCCATGGTATCTCCACAGCGCCAGGGCAACAGCGCTCGCACTTGCATGGGGTCAGCGTGAAGAAGGCGGTTGGGACCACCTCGTGGATGTATCCCACTTCGATCCGGTTTCTGCTACACCGGTAAAGAAAAGCGGGCGTTGTACCTTGGACGATAATATTTCACAGGGAGCGCTGACTTTTCTAATGAGACTCGATCAGGTTATCGATGAACAATGGCTGACAGATTCTGTGGAACTCGGATTAAAATTCATGATGGAGGCTCAGTTTGACAACGGGGCATGGCCCCAGTGGTACCCTCTGATCGGGGGATATCACGATTATTATACATTCAATGATAACACTATCAACGACTGTATGAGAGTAATGCTGCTTGCACATGAGTTATACGGCAGAGAAAATTATCTCGAAAGCGTAAAGCGCTGCGGAGATTTTATTATAGCATCACAGATAGCAGCGCCGCAGTACGGTTGGGCACAGCAGTATTCACATGACATGAAACCTGCATGGGCACGGGCATTCGAGCCGGTGGGTGTGTGCAGTGCGGTGACATCGCGTAATATCAGAACGCTTATAGATCTTTATTTGAAGACCGGGGAAGAAAAATATCTTGCTCCGATCCCCAAAGCCATCGAATGGCTTGAAAAATCAAAAATTGCAGAAAACACATGGTCACGGTTTTATGAGCTTGAGACAAATACACCGATATACGGCGACCGTGACAATAAAGTTCATTATACCCTTGAGGAAATCAGTGAGGAGCGCCGGAAAGGATACAGTTGGCAGAGTTCCTACGGTATTCCGGGTGCCATAAAAGAATACCGGTCACTTATGGACATGGGAGCGGATGCATACCGTGCCGAACGGGGAAAGAGCCTTACAGCTGAAGAAAAAAGGGATATTGCCTCATCAATGATGCCGGAGGTGTTCGATATTCTGGTGGCGCTTGATTATAAAGGGCGCTGGATCGACTCTGACTCCTGGATGATTACCTGCCGCACGTTTGTGAATAATATGAACACGCTTTGCAGGTATCAGGAATTGAGTGAATAAAATAAAATTGACATGGATTAGCTTTCAGGGTAAAAAGACGATATTAATGTCTGATAATAATTAAGTTATCTATATAATATAAATAAAACTTTATTATAGATGAGAATTTCTTAACATATATTCGACGTTATTTATCTTACAACTCATTCCCTGGAGGAGTTATGATACATCAACTTCGGATACTTACCTGTGTCGCAGCTGCAATCGCAATTTTGTCCGTCTATATTCCTGTGGTGTATGCCATCGACAGTCTGCCGGTTAATTACCGGCAGTCGGGTAAACTATCGAAAGAGAATAAAGCGGATACCCTTTTGACAGTGTTGCCAGAAGATGGTATACTCGAAATCGAAACGTTTTCGGATGACGCCAAGGTTATCATTGATATTATCGATGAAGAGGATCTGAAAGTTACACGCCATATTTCACTGTCACCACCGGATACCGGTCCCGGAACCCAGTATAAGATGTACCGGCTGGAACTGGGAACCTACCGGATACGAGTATATAGCACTACGACAATTTCGGAAGATATTCCCTATGACATCTGGAATACATTCACACCTGCCGGATTCGAAAACGATCCTGAACCGAACGATGATGCTGTGACCGCTGGCCGCCTTGAATTAAACAACAGTGATACCGGACATCTTATGTATTGCACGAGGGGATATGTGTGGCCTTCCGGCAACACATACGATCAGGACGATTGGTGGATTATCGAGACCAGTGAGGACGGTGTTCTTGCGATTAATGTCAACACTGTCGGAAGTCTTGAGGTAAATGTGTCGATATTTGATGATGAACTTATTCGTGTGGCGACAGGATATCATGATGATCATACTGCGGAAGTATCATATTATCTTTCTAAAGACACCTACTTCATCAGAGTGGTAAATCCCGGTGGGAATCCGTACGATGGCTATTTCGGATCGTATACAATATCCAATGAACTTATTCCACCGACTTTTCCCAATGACCTTGAACCGAACAACAGCAGCGATGAAGCAGTCACTGTCGAACCGGAATCAAGCTTTACCGGCCATCTGGGCTACTGTACCCGCGGCAGAATAGATTTTACAAGTCCCCATCAGTACGATTACTCTGATTATTATATAATGGAGGTACCAACCGAAGCTGTCATTACCGTAACGGCCGACTTTGATGAGACTCTGGGTCTTTTGCTCAATCTTTATGATGATGAGATGATCAGAGTTGCCAGCGGTTACCCAAAAGATTTTTCATCAAAGGCGAGTTATCATATATCCCGTGGCACATATTACCTGAAAGCAAGCCGTTATGATAACGGACAATACGGCTCATATGCTATAAAGAGTGAACTTGTTCCCGCTGCATATGACAACGACCCGGAACCGAACAATACCTGCGACATTGCCGGTTCGCTCGGATTAAACGCTTCGGATACCGGTCATATAGGGTATTGTACACGCGGCAGAATCGATGCATTTAGTTCCTACCAGTACGATGGTAAGGATTGGTGGTATATAAAATCTGATTTTGACGGTCTCATGACTATCTCACTGTCAACTGACGAAACTCTTTTCACCAATTTCTCATTATATGACGACGAACAGAAATCGTTAAAGACTGTCTATGCCAGTGGATCACATCAAACTTCCGGTGCCTGCCCGGTGGAGGCCGGAACCTATTATATCGAAACAAAGCGTTCATATGATGAGTATGGTTCCTACATTATAACCTGCGACTATGAAACTGCTTTGTTAGCTAACGATCCTGAATCGAATGACGATATGGAAAACGCCAAAACAATTCTGTTCAACGGCAGCGATACCGGACACCTCGGGTATATGAGAAGCGGTACCTCGGCGGACACGCAAGACTGGTGGCAGTTCTCCATCGCGAACAAGCAGGACATTGAAATCATTTCGAAAGCAGATGCTGATACATTAAGGATGACAATCGGCCTGTATAATTCAGAGGGTAAGGAACTGACGCATACATATTCCGAGGACAGAACCGCTACTATCCTTCGTGAGAACGCCGAACCGGGATACTATTACATTAAAGCTGCACGGCGAAGCTATACCTATGGTTACGGATCATATACTCTTTATCTCAATCATACTCCTCCTGCATATGATCCACCGCATAATCTCAGGGTGAATATGGATGGAGATAATTACCTGCTTACATGGGGCCTATCACCGGATGACAGCATAATCTCTCTTTACAACATATTTATGTCATACCAGCCAGTTTCCTCTGAACCACTCGATATAACTGTATTTGAGACGCTGGAAGACCTTATGAGCGCTGAAAAAGTCAACACTATACTTATAGCCGAAGCTGTTCCCGGCAATAATATATGCCCTCTTACAGGCAATACTTTCAGGGAAGATATAAGACATTATTTCTGGATACAGGCTGTTGGAGATGACGGGGAGAGTATGCTTGTACGGGCATTCGACCATATTACGGATGTTGAGGAGCAGTTAATATCCGGATTTTATGTTTCCGAACCGCACCCAAACCCCTTTAATCCCTCGACCGTTATCGATTATACGATTCCCGAAGATAACCGTGTCGTAATCACTGCTTATTCTATTCTGGGGCAGCAGGCGGCTGTTATCACCGACACATACATTGAGGCGGGCAGACATACGGTTTTTTGGGATGCATCGGAACTTCCCAGCGGCGTTTATATTGTGACAGTACGTTCGGGCAGCTGTTTCGAGGCGAAAAAAACGCTGTTGTTGAAATGATAGTTGATTAATGAAGAGATAATATCAGTGAAAAAATTAGATAGACATGTGTAAAAATGGTCTGGTGTCACTCGATGATATTGCCCGTTATGTGCGGGAATGGCATGGAATCGATTCTCATACGGCTCTTCCGGAATATCTGGGCATGGCGGTTGAATAAACGGTGGAAGAATATGTTTCCTGGGTTGAAAATCCTGACCCGGTTCAGCAAATTTTGTCTGACCGAAAATAATAATTACACGTGTCTTTTAAACCAATTTATGATTTATGCTGCAGGAATCCCTTTTCTTTTCCAAAGAGTTTTATGTACGGTTCAATCGCCGTTTTCCAGTTATCGCCCCAGACTCCGTACGGGGAACCGATGGCCCAATCCTCAGGCAAGGCATCGAGCGGAACCATCTCGCCGTTCTTTTCCAGGTGGGAGTAGAACGCTGCAATGAACATTGATGTTTTTTCAAGAATCTCTTCGTGAGTCTGGTACATTTCGCCCGTTTCGAACAGCCGCTGGATCTGGTGAACCATGGGCAGCCATTCGAATTCATCGCGCGCCCATTGATCCACCCAGTGGTTGATGAATGTCCTGTCCCCTGGTTGAATGACGAGCGCACAGTTGTTCTTGCCCACTCCCGGCATCTGTCCTTCGTATATCTTTCCCGTGAATGGTCCCTTGCCCCGGTCTTTATACGTCACATAGGTAATGCCGCACTTTTCCGGATCAAAGGGATTCACCGCGGTGCGCCAGTCCTTCGACTTGAATGATACCGAATGAATACCGCCGCCGAGCGCCGTGTATGCAAGCCATAAACCATGAATACCATGCGAATAGTAATCGCTACTGGAATTCCATACTTCATAGTCGGTTATTTCGTCAAGCTTAACCATGCCCTTGACCGTGTGTACTTCCTTCAGGAATTCCCAGTCCGATGCGGTTATCAGAGGTGCGCCGCCTTTTTTTGCACGGTTTACCATGTCGCGGGCCTTGACCATTGAGTCCGCATAAGGACGGTTGATATATGTGGGTATTCCCGCTTCCAGATATGGCTGCGCAAGCTTGTAATTATAGGCAGCGGCAAAGAAGTCATCCACGAACATCCCGTGTACCTTGCCCACCATGCTGTCAAAATTCTTAACGATTTCAACGCCGGTCAATGCACTGAATTGTTCCGCGACCTTTGGGTCGGCCGACCATACTTTGGTAAAAAGCATACCGGTACGCCTGGGAATTCCCGGTGGCGGATTGAGCAGTTTATCCCAGATGCCCCCCGATCCCCAAAATGTCGAGCCGCCTGCTCCAAGGATAAGTCCTACTTCGAGCAGTTCCTTCGAAACAGACGACTTGCGTTTGAAAAGCACCCTCGCACCCGATGATGATGCAGTACTTGCGAGAATCATCGATGAGCCGATTTTTATGAACTTGCGTCTTGATGTATTTTTGTTTCCATGCATGAGGAATCTCCTTTTCGTTATGTAAAAAATCTTAACGCCTGTTTTTGTGAATCCGTTTTACGGCCTGCGGACTATACGGAAACCGAGACCCCAGTATGAGTGGGACGGCCTGCGCCAATGGCGGTAGGCCGTGCGAAGATACACGGCCTGTTCATACCATGCACCACCGCGAAACACTCGGTTCTCAGAAGGTTTTTTTGTATAGTAGTCTACGTCGACCCTGTCCATGCACCATTCCCATACATTCCCGGTCATATCATACAAGCCCCATGCATTCGGCGGTTTCATTCCCACAGGGTGAGTACTGCAATTATTTTCGTTCAGTTTTTGCAGTTTCCAGTCGCCGGACAACCAACTGTCTCCGCTGTTTCTCCAATACCATCCCGCACGATCAAGGTCGCTCTCACTGTCGCCTGTAAAGTACCTGGTTTCCGTTCCCGCTCTGCATGCATACTCCCACTCCGCTTCGGTCGGCAACCCGATTTTCTGTCCCGTTTTTGTACTCAACCATGCGCAAAATTCTATGGCGTCATTCCAGCTTACACACACCACGGGATGGTTTCCCGACTGGTGCAGGTAGGGATTCTTCCAACTCGCATCCGATTTTCTCACCCACTCGCCTCCGGCCACAACATAGGCATAATCTCCCCGTTCAGCTTCGGTTTTGTAACCGGTTTCTTCCACAAATATCCGAAACTGTCCCACTGTCACCTCGGTTGCACACATATCGAAACCATCCACCGACACCGTGCGAACCGGTTCTTCTTCCATGTTACCGCTACTCACGATATCGCCCATGCGATATGTACCCCCGCGTATAGGCACCATCCTGAATTCCAAGCCAGAGAGCACTGAATCCCTTTCCCCGGCGGATTCAAGTTTTTGTGGCGTCTGCCGGGTGTTGTCCTCAATCCCTGCTTTTATGGTCTGAGTGTCTTCCGCCCTGCATTCCTGTAAATATGATGTCAGATACTTGCCTGCAAGCACCATCGATGATCCGATTTTCATGAACCTGCGTCTCGAAGTGCTGTTATTTTTCGGCATGATACATCTCCTTTAGAGCCGCAATATGTTATTATTGCTCCGACGGATAAATATATATATTCTGATAACCCTTTCCGGTATCCCTTCCCTCCTGTCGCTATGCGGCATTCTTCTTCTGCAGGGACAGGAAAAGTACTACGCTCCGGGCTCTTGCTCCCCCGGGGACACGGAACGCAGCAGAGAGCCATAAAGCGCAAAATGGCCGAAGGCCGGAATAGGGATTAATCCGATATTCTCCATATCAAAAACATGTGAGTTACTAAATTGCAAAAAATCCTGTGTATGAGTGAATATTGTTTCAAATCGACCCATTGTATTGGCGTTTGCAGCTTGTCTGCAGCTGTCCTTTTTCCCAGTAATCGCGCGCATCACAGGATCAAGGGATAACCGTTCAGCATCATTAACATCTTCATACCCTGCAAGACGACTATTAATGGATTGACGTAAGAGGGTGGGTATGGCATGCTTGATATTACGTCCAGTGCGTTTATCGCTAAAAAAGGCGCACATAGAGTCGAATAGTCAAAAAGCATCATCAAGGTCGCAATATGCAAAAAGTCCGCCGACGGATGTCACCTTTGCGCAATGAAATTCAAACCTAATTCCTCCATAAAAACCCAGTTTCATGCTTTCACCCTCCGGGTGATCAATATGAATCAGTCCTAATCAATCGTTAACCATTGTAATATAATATTTTATGGCATATTATGAAAGAATTTTTGGGTTTGATATGGGGAATGCAGGATAAGACATTATTTCTGGATACAGGATATTGGTGAAGACGGTGAGAGTATGCTTGTACTGGCAATGGATTATCTTACAGAAGTTGATGAGAAACCGCAGACGCTCGGATTTTATGTCGCCGAACCACGACCAAATCCGTTTAATCCTATTACCGTTAATGATTACACGATCTCGGAAGATAACCGTGTCATTATAACTGTCTATACCATTTTTGGGGCAGCAGGCGGCTGTTTTGCCAACACACATAAAGAGGCGGGTAGGCGTACGGTTATCTGGGATGCATCGGAACTTCCCAGCGGAGTTTGTATTCTTACGATACGGTCTGGTAACTATATTGATACGAATAAAACGTTGCTTCTGAAATAATAGTGGAAATGAACATTGCAATTTTTTAAAATACTTTTCAATAAATGTATTTGAAATATATTAAAATGTATGATATATTTGTTGGTGGAAAAACATTTTAAAGAAAGATCCCCCCTTTAATTTCCCCCTTGTAAAGGGGGGCATTAAAACGATCACGGGTTTACAGCGGTGTTGTGGGATGGGAATGTCCCCCTTAAAAAGGGAGATGTCACGACTGGCTGTGATGCGCAGCGTCGCTGCGGAAGTGACGGGGGATTCAAAATTGTTGAACTGATTACCAACATCGATACGATAAAAAATATCAATTAAATCATTGGATATAATAATGCACCATTTTAAAAATTTTAAGGGCTTTGCAAATTCTGAACTTGAACTCTTCGAGCCTTTTACACTACTCATTGGCCCTAATGGTTCGGGGAAAAGCAATATTATCGAAGCTGTTGAATTGATGGCATTTATTGCACATGGTCGGCCGCTTCATGAAGTTGGGGATATCGGGAGAGGTGAAAATGCTATTGAGGTACGCGGTGGTCTTCAATCATGCCCAACGTATGGAAGTGATTATTTTACATTGGAATTTTCAGCGAATATTAAATTTGAAGGTAAAGGTAAACCGTTTATTTATTCAGTTACAATACAGGTTAAACCACGTCCGAGAATTTTTCTAGAAAAATTAGAGTTTGAAGATAGAACGATTATTTTCCAAACATTACCTCTCACAAAAAGTTCGACTTCCGGTGATATTATTGTTGAATGCAATAATTTTGCACGTGGTGGCCATAAGCCTCGCATTAACATCGCAGGAAATCGTTCTGCACTATCGCAATATATAGATTACGCAAAGTCTTGCAATAAAAATAAATATGATGAATGTATAAAAATTGTAAATGGAATAAAAAATTATCTTCATTCTTCTTTTGTTTTTGATCCAAATCCTAAACTAATGCGGGCATATGAGCGTATTGGCAACAATATCCTTTCCCGCGATGGAGCAAATCTTTCTGCAGTTTTGTATTCTCTTCAGCAAGGAACAGAAGAAGATACACAAAAACTTGAAAGAATATTAAATTGGATTAAACAACTGCCGGAAGAACCATATCAGGAATTAGGGTTTGTGACTACGGAACTAAATGATGTGGTTTTAGGATTTAAGGAAGGCAGCAATGGTAATTTTATTGATGCACGCATGTTATCAGATGGAACACTTCGCAGCTTAGCAGTTTTGACAGCACTCGAGACTGTTGAAGAAAAATCACGAGTTGTGATAGAAGAATTTGATAATGGTTTACACCCGAGCCGGGTTCACGTATTGGTAGATGCAATTGCATCATGTTGCCAAAACCGTAAACTTAATGTGTTTGTTACCACACATAATCCTGCAACTCTTAATACATTACAATCAGATCAACTGAATGGTGTAGTGTTATGCACCCGTAGTGAAACGGAACAGACATTTAAACTGGTTAAGCTCAATGAACTGCCTCGATATGATGAATTACTTGAAAGAGGACGACTTGGAGATTTGGTAACTCAACGTATCATCGATCAATATTTAGCTCCAAAATTTGAGGAAAATCGTAAAAAAAAGGCACTTGATTTATTGCGGAGTTTGTCGTGAGTACCGCTGTTTTTGTTGTAGATACGAGTTATCTTCTTGAATTATTCAATGTTCCAAGCCACTCAAGTAATAATGCAGTAGTGGAAATTAGAAAAAGGTTTGAAAAAGCCATTAATAATCAAAGCAGATTATTTGTTCCTTTACCTTGTATCTATGAACTAGCAAGACATATTGCTCAAGTTGAAAATGGCGATGTGAGGAAAGAAATTGCCGGACATGTTTATGAAATAGTTAAGTCTAGTGTCAAAGAAAGAATACCCTGGAATATCACACCTTCTTTAGCTATTGAAGAACTTCCAAAATTATTTGAAGATTTTGCAAACAAATATGTTTTACAAAAAATCAGCCTTACGGATACATCAGTTATCCGGGAAGCGAAACGTCTAAAGAAAAAATACAGTGATTCAAGATACACAGTACATATCTGGACGACAGACTCATCACTTAAAGCTCACGAACCCGATAATGAGTTCAATGCGTTTACTGGTTAACCATTAAAATTATCCATTCTATTCAATCTCTCTTACTTAACGCCGCTCGCTATAAGAAAATGGCCGTGCCGCTTGTCGATGGAGCATAGTATGTCGGACAGCTTACCCCACAGCGGAAGATAACCTCTTGTGTTCAACCGTACCTGTTTAAAACCGACTTTTATGAGAAGGTCGTTCAGGCCTGTATAAGAAAGTACCCTAACATGTCCAACTGTCCCGCTGACGCCGGATTTTTGCCAGGTATCCATGAACCCTTCATCACGGGATTCGTCGGCATGCCAGATGAGCGGATTCCCTATACTCCAGCCGTTAATGTTGGTTGTGGAAAAGGGCTGCCATCCGAACAAAAGTGCGAAGATATTGATCCATGAGGCAAGGTTTTCGGTGAGCACGATCAACTGGCCGCCGGGTTTCAGACAGCGGTGGCACTCTTCGAGATACAGCCGTGTATTGTGAAGGTGCTCAATGTTTTGACTCGACAGAATAAGGTCAAAGAAATTATCCTCATAATCCCATTTGCCGTTCAGGTCGAAGCCGGTGCACCGTATACCCCGCTTTTCGGCTTCCTGCCGCAGCGTGTCCACAAACTCGATGCCGTGTATCTCGTTGGGATTGGCGATACCGGAAAACTCCATGGTGAGCTTGCCGTCGCCGCATCCGATATCGAGGAAACGTTCGATGTTTGAGCAGGCTATTGTTTTCTTACCCAGCGAGTTACACCGCTCTAATCCATCGAGAAACGATTTCGGTGCGATGTATTTCAGGAATTTTCCCATATAACCAGCTTGTTTATAACATGTTTAACTGCTCATAATACCAATAATAAGTGTTTATTCGATTAATGCATCCCGGTATCGACCGTACCGATACCATGGCGATAATAATTGAAACAAACGTTCGGATGGTCTGCAAGCAGCGACATCGGTACTGCCGAATCCGGAATTTTTTTGGAAATCATGAGTGCGGTCAAACGCATACCGAAGGGATTGTCATGGGTACCGGCCTGCCAGATCGAAACTTTTTCGGATTTCCATGTTTCGACCGGGCCCACTGTCGCAGCCTGCGTTGGCACCATCGAGATATTTCCGCCCCCCGATGTACGGGCGTTCTGGATGATGGTCATGGGGTGAAGATCCACCACCCTTGTTTTTAGTTTGCGGTATTCTTCCGGTGACGGCGGTTTTTCGGTGTAAGCCCCTTTACGCTGGAGCGGATCGTTGAACGCCCAGTGTTTCACGTCGCCCTGGCCGCCCTGCATGACGACACAGCGGATCGAATCGAAACTTGCGGAATATGCCTCAAGGTCGCCTGTGGGAAAGTGAAGATTTTTTTCAGGCATGCGCAGTGCGGGATCGATACGGTTGAAGCACATCTCTTTATCGGTTCTTTCAAATGACAGCGGATGTGAGTGAGCGACCGGTTTGCCATCCAGCACCCATTCGTCCATACCCCAGAAATGGGCATTATGGAGATTCATCCCCGTGCTGTTCACGATACGGGCCACAAGAGGTAATTGCTCCGTGGGGCCGATGGGGCCGCATATACCGGCAGGATTGTCGGGTGTGGCCTGTTTCCAAGCCTCGATATATTCCAGCGCTTCGGCAAGGTAGAATTCTTCGAGGGTATCGTAGAAGGTAACCTTAAAACCCGGACGGGACAGTTGGAGAAGGTCCTGTGCCGTGAGTTTTGAGGCGTCTTCGATTATTTCCGGATCAAGTGTTGTGTAATCCCACCAGTCGGGTGCAACTTTGCTTATAGGTCGTGACATTGTTTTCTCCGGTGTTTGCAGTGTTCAATTTTATTTTTGTGATATCGATCTATTTCAGTCCGTTGTATGTTCTATTATCTTTTACGGCTACCCAAGTGATTGTTTATAGTTGGGATCGATATGGCATAAATGGCCGAGTGTTTCCGAAAGCGGGTCGAAATCCTCAGAAGAATAACCCCAGTGAGCGTGCCGACGCCATCCTTCTGCACAAGTGAAACAACCGGACATGGTCCCCGCAGTGTGTGCAAACGATTCCATCAGATTGAGATATGCATCTATGCCCTGTGATGTATCGAGCCATTCTTTCTGACTCTTGTGACAGGCGAGCATCTCCCTTTTTTGCCTGAGGACAGAACAAATATCAACATACATTTCGGCCCTGACAAGCCTGCGCATAGAGTCTCTGAATCCATGGGGCATGGCATGATAAATTGTCACCGGGTCGGAATACATTTCAGCGGGCGGGTCGGTTTCGTAATTGCGCATGTTTCTGGTGAATGCGCCAGTAACAAGAAGTCTGCAGGCGGTCTGGTGATCCTCCATATAATCCTGTGGAGAAGGTACCAGCAAAATAGTCGGTTTAACTTGCCTGATAACAGAACTAACCTGAGCGATAAGCTCTTTCGTGTATAGTATGTCGATATCCCGGGTAATCGGAGGATGTATGGTCGCACCTGCCAACCGGGCGGAATCCTGAGCTTCCTGCCATCGCACCCGGCTTGTTTTTTCGGCATCGAATTCATTGGATCCGCAATGTCCGCTCGACAGATTCCACATATGTATTTCCGCGCCGTTTTTTTTCAGTAGTAGTAATGTACCCGCCATCATAAATTCTATATCATCGGGATGAGCGCATGCGGCGAGGGCGATAATCTTTGAGGGTTTATTGTCAGATACATCCATTCGTAAAATTCCTCATTAATTATGATATTAAATTTGAGGATGAAAAAACGAGTTACAAAAAAAACATGAGTTTAATAACGTATTAATAAATATAGATACAATTCGCTTGTCATTGCGAGGAATGAAATGACGAAACAATCTCAGTGAATACAGTTCAGAAACGATTTTAATTCCTTTTTTTATAAGAAATTGCCTCACTCACTCTATCCGATCGCAATGATGGGAAAAATGTTTGCAATCATGGAACAGTTTTATTTTTTTTATCGATTGGGTTTTTTTCGATTTATTTCGGCACTTTCATCATATGGATAAGTTTAACCATTTCATCGGAAGCATTTATGTTGGAATGTGCTGTCTTACCGGTTGATGGAATCCGGTATGCCGTACCGACCGGAAGTTTTCTGAGTTGTTTTCCGAACTGTAATTCGATGTCGCCATCGGTGGCGATCCATATTTCCTCGATACCCTCTGCATGGCTGTGAGGTTGTGCCATCGTCATTGCATCGAGTTTAACTTCGGTAAAAGCTCCATACTGACACATGCCGTTTTTTTGCCTGATCATTTCGCGGTCGATGTTGGCCCAGTGGACTTTCATAAACGGAGCTTCACCGCGATTATCAACTATTTCAAGTGATTTGTTCGGTGAGAATCCGGCGGGAATTTTCTCCGTGGCCACATAGAATGTCATATACTCGTCACCGGTTGCTGTCATTTCGAAATCAAGCCCCGGTGTCAGTACAAATGCCATACCTTTTTTTAATTCCACTGTTTTTGTGCCGGATTTGATCACTCCGGTTCCCGAATTTACGACGAATACCTGCTGGGCTCCATCGAGTTCCCCTGCTTTCGGTCGTGCAACGGCGCCGGGTTCAATAGTTGCATAACTTATGGCCTCGGCATATACAAGGCATGCACCTCTTCTTGTCGGGTGAAGGTCGTCCGGACCTTCGAGGGCAGTGAGCATGTCGCGGAACACCAGATTACCATGCATAATCCGTGGCATCGAGTTTCGCCAGTTACCCATGAACATGTCGATTTCGGGATCTACTTTCGGATCGTACATGGTCGGGTCGAGCATGGCGAATTCCTTTGATTCACCGCTGACGGATTTCATCATGTGGATCATCTGGACTGGCTTGTCGCCGAGGTTTATATTGGTATGCGCTGTCAGTCCGGTTGGAGGTATCTTGTAGATTGTACCCGGAGGGCAATGTCTGAGCTGTTTTCCAAGCAAAAGCATGGTTTCACCTTTGACCATGATCCAGCATTCCTCAACACCCTCGCCATGACTGTGAGGATGTGGAATGGTACGTGCATCGATGGTGATAAGCCCCAAACCACCGTAGTTTGCAACTCCGTCATTACTGTTTATAATGCCGTTGCCGATATGCGCCCAGTGTGCACCCGTGCTTTTATTGCCGTCAAATCGGTTTTTAACCACAAGCTCTTTATTAGGTTTGAAGTCAGCGGGAAGCGGTTCGGTGACAACGTAGAATGAGAGTTGTTCATTGCCGGTGCAGGTGAGTTCAAAATCAAATTCGGGTGTGAGGATAAATCCCATACCTTCCCTGAGTTCGTGGGATTTATGCGTTGCCGTAATTTTTCCGGTTCCACCGGCAACATAAAATATCTGTTGTTCACTGTCTTTTACCCGACCGCCGGCAATTGCACCGGGTTCGATGGTCGCATAGCTTATTGCGCTTTGTACCGTTAGCACCGCTCCTTTTCTTACCGGGTGCAGAACGTCCTGACCTTCGATACCGGTAAGAACATCACGGAATATGATATCACCGTACATGACACGGGGTGTCGAATTACTCCAGTGATTGACGTACATGTCGATGTCAGGGTCAACTGACGGATTGAACTGTCGGGGATCCAGTGCACGATAAGGATAGGGTTCCTGTGCGAACACCGCAACGGTAAATATTACGATAACGATAATCAACACAAACATGAAGTTTTTCGTCATTTTTCTTTCTCTTTTCTTTTTTGGGTTATTTATGATAGTGATTAGTTTGAATACATTGTTTAAATAAGTCATATGTATATATTTTAAATTAATGTAAAAATATTCGAATACAACACATGAAATTTTCAGCCTGATATACAATATCCGGATATATAATACAACGTAATCAAAAAAAGGAATTTGACAATTTTTGATTAAAAAAATCAATTATTTTTTGTAACAAATATATAAAATTATTGCCAATAATCTACACAA
>JAFGMP010000327.1 GCA_016927495.1 Candidatus Latescibacterota bacterium
AAAAGACTCAATCGCTTCATGATCAAAAGTAATGCCGTGATGGCAAACAGTATTGGCACTCATGGTGATATCCTGTGATTTGCAACTCATGCGATTTCTTTCAGTTTTGACACCACACTACCCACATCATGCAGTGTCCCGAGAATTTCCGGCGCTATAAAATGTACCGGACATGACGCTTCGGCTTTTACATACGGCACAAGCTGGCCGAGATTGTTTTCCATTACGAGGATGGCTTTTACCCGTTTTGACATCTCGGCAATTTCCCTGTCAGGAAACGGCCAGACCGTTATGGGCCGGAATGTACCGGTACGAATGCCTTCTTTACGCGCGACACCGGCGGCCTCGCAAGCAGCACGGTAAACACCTCCATATGACATAATAGCGATATCGGCATCCTGTGTGTTGTCCTCAACCATGATGATTTCATCGCGGTGTTTGGATATCTTCGCATCGAGTTTTCTGATGAAGTTATCGAGAGCAAATGCATCGGTAACGTTACGTTTTCCGGTCTCGGTATGACAAGACGAGGTAACATGGCTTTTGAAGCCTCTGCCGAAAATCGGCATTGGTGCCACATTCTCTGACAAAAAGCCCTGGTCGGTTTCGCTGTTGAATCCGGCTTCGGGAATGATTCTCGTTACGATCTCGATGTCCTCAGGTTCGGGAATAACAACTTCCTCGCGCATGTGTCCGATAAACGCATCGGAGAGTACGAACACCGGTGTTCGGTATAGTTCAGCATAGTTGAAAGCGAGGATGGTGTGATCGAACAACTCCTGCGGCGATGATGGCGCGAGCGCGATTATCTGGTATTCCCCGTGTGAACCACGGCGCACCTGCACGGTATCACCCTGAAGTTCGACCGACGGTATGCCTGTGGTCGGCCCGCCGCGCTGGACATCGACGATAACGCAGGGAGTTTCTGTCCCGACAGCATAACCGATATGCTCCTGCATAAGGCTGATACCGGGGCCGCTTGTAGCCGTCATCGCCTTTTTTCCTGTCCATGATGCTCCTATGACCGCTGCAAGGGAACTGATTTCATCTTCCATCTGAATAAAAACACCATCTTCATCCCTAAGGGCAGGTAACCTGCTCGCCAAACGTTCGGCAATCTCTGTAGCGGGTGTGATGGGATATCCGGCCATAAAACTGCATCCGGCGGCAAGAGCACCCTCAGCACAGGCAATATTGCCCTGCATAAAGTGACGACCGGTGAGAACTCGTTCGTTTTTCACAGTTGTTCGAATTCCTCTCAATATTTAACTTAAAAAATGTTTTCAATATCTGAGAATAATTTACATAATTATTCGCTTGAAATATTTATTCTATCATTCGGTTATTACTTGTCAGCCTTCTCGACAACAATGCAGAGGTCGGGGCAGTACATCATACACATCTTGCAGGCAGTACACTTTTCGATATAAACGGGTACGGGCGGATAAACACCTTTTTCGGTTAAATGTTCTGCTTTTTCAAAAACATCCTGCGGACATACATGAATACATAATCCGCAGCCGTCAACACCTTTGCATCGGCTTTCATTGACATGTATTTTATGGTTCAAGTATATGTAACCTCCGATTAATAAAAATAATTACTCAGAACTAAAAAAATAATGCCTTATACTATGTGAATCAAGGTTTAATATAGGTGTTGAGTATTATCCCGGCATGAAAAATACTTTTTTTCCCAAATTTTAATTCAAAATCATGGTATATTTGCCATTTCTGTGTTTTGTATAATGAGTTTTTGTATGTTATTATGTAGGACGCCTTCATCGGTAAGTAGGTTTAATTAATTATCATTATTTAAGGAAGAATGTTCAATGTTTATGCGAAAAATATGTTTGTATTTTTTTATGTTATCCGTTTTCTGTCAATGTGTATATTCTCAGGATTCACAGACTTTACGTGCGTTATCACTCGATGCATTGAAAAAGCTCGACACGGTAGAGCCGGTACCGTTCACCCGTACGACACATTCCGATGCCCAATGGTTTCCCGAAGCAAGTTTCAGCCTGTTCATACACTGGGGCATTCACAGCGTCGCCGGTTTGGAACCCTCCTGGGCAATGATGAAAAACTGCCCGTGGCAGCAGGATTTTTATGAGATACTCGGATGGGATCCATATCTCGGAAAAGAGAATTATTACAAACTCCTGAAAGAGTTCAATCCCCCCAATTACGATCCAGACAAATGGATAAAAGCTGCTGCCGAAGCGGGGATGCGCTATGCGGTGATCACCACGAAGCATCACGACGGGTATGCGCTGTGGCCGAGTGAGTACGGCGAATTAAGCACCAAACAATATATGGACGGCAGAGACCTGCTCCGGCCTTTTGTCGATGCCTGCAGAAAATACGGGCTCAAGGTCGGATTCTATTTCTCACCCCGTGACTGGGGCTATCCCGGCTATTCTCAAAGTATGGACTATAAAAAGCCATTTGAGTTTCCCCACGGATGGACTAATGAGAAAAACCAGGAAGCTTTCGACAGGTTTTACGAATATACCACCGGCCAGTTGAGCGAACTTTTAACACGTTACGGTGATATCGATCTGATCTGGTTTGACGGCATGGGATGGCAAGGCATCGACGACATTCGTACGGAAAAGACACTTGCATGGGTAAGAATGATTCAGCCCCACATCGTTATAAACCCAAGATGGGGTGGTAAAGGTGATTTCACGACCCCGGAAGGCTTTATGCCCGATGAACCGCCTGAGGGCTGGTGGGAAAACTGTGTTTCATGGAGCGGCCACTGGGGATACTCGCCCCACGCTCCGTTTATGCCGGATTCATGGGTATTGGAAAAACTGGTGAAGATCAGGTCATGGGGAGGAAATCTTCTTTTGAATATCGGACCGGCAGGCGACGGGAGTATGCGCCCTGAATATTACGAGGGCCTGTCCCGTATTGGGAAATGGATGGATTTATGCGGTGAATCGATTATCGGTGCTGATGGGATTAGAAACTGGTATTCATTCAGCAATGTTCCGGTAACGAGGAGAGCCGGTGTCTGGTACCTTCATGCGCTGCCATCCCATGAGGGAAGTATCACGCTCGAAGGTGTCCCGAAACCCCAAAAGATAGAAATGCTCAATTTTAATGTCCCGATCACATGGTTTACTTATGATGAAAAAACTCAGAAACTGAGCATCAATGTGTCCATGACCATGCGTGACAATCTGGACAATGTCATGAAAGTGTATTGGGACGAAGAACCTGATATGCAGGTAAAATAATTGAGTCAAAAGTCCGTATGATTATAATCTTACGTTTGGTTGTACCATATTCCTCTCTAAAGGATGGTAAAATATGCCTGGTCATAGTTCGCGATTGATAAAAGTATTGTTGTTTATCGGTTGTTTGATTATAACAGTTGGAGTTATTACATCTTCCGGTGAAACTGTTGAATGGAATTTCGAATCGGGAACGGATTTTTGGCAGCCTCTTACGGGGTCGTTAAAAATCACCCGCATAAAGGACGACGGCGCCACTGAAAAAAGTACGGCATGTCTCCGTATTAAAGGGTCAGGGCAAGGTTATGAAAACTATGCGGTGTCCGAACCCTACCCAATGACAACACGGCAGTTTTTCCGGTTTTCCGCCTGGGTAAAAATAAATAACCCCGGGGCTTTTACACCGCCTCCCTGTCTGAAATGCATCTTCGAGGCTGAAAAACCGGGAACATATCTCGGTCAGGCTTTATCCGAAAACTACGACACATCGAAACCGGCTACATGGCAAAGACTTGAGGGCGAGTGCCGTGTTCCTTACGGTACCTATCGCGGTAAACTGGCGCTGGGATACGAAACCAATCCGAAGGACAAACAGGATTTCGACGGCGATATAGACATATGCCTCGATGATGTTACACTGGAACCGATAGACCATTATACCATAGACGATAAGTATTATCTTGAACCGCTGCCTGCCTCGCTGGAAAAATTCCGCGGGATTCATCCCCGGATTTATCTGACTGACGCTCGTATAACGGAACTGCGCAGGGTGATAAAAACCACACATGCCTCGATATGGGAAGAAATCATAAAACAGGCTGATTCCGTGCTCAAAAAAAATCCTCCCGAATATATGGATGAAAGGAAATTTTCTAATATCGAACAGCTTTATATGCGTGGTGTGGGTGATAATATGCCTTTTTTGGCAATTGCCTGGGTGATGACCCAAGACCGGAAATACCTCGATGGTGCAAAGAAATGGGCGCTTGCAGCATGTAATTACCCGACATGGGGGTTGTATGAATTCGCTAATGTCGATCTCTCCACCGGGCACCAGCTTTACTGGCTTGCTCTTGTTTATGACTGGTGCTATCACGATCTGGACAGGGACACCCGCAGAATAATTTGTGAAACGCTCAGAGATAAATCGACTTTTCTTTTCGATGTTGCCGCAAAAGGTATCATTGTCAAAGATCCTGAGGCCTATAAAGCTCATCCATGGCCTGAATGGGATGAGGCATATCTTCAAAATCACATGTGGATTAATTCCTGCGGATTGGCGACGGCAGGTATGGCCATTTTTGACGAGGAGAGAGAAGCGAATCGCTGGATTGCTTTTACGTTGGACAGATACCGTCGCACTATGGATGTACTCGGTAATGACGGCGCAAGTCATGAGGGGCCGGGATACTGGAGTTATGGTGTCGAGTGGATGCTCAAATTTATGTGCCCGGCTCGTAACCTGCTCGGTGTGGATATGTTCGATTGCGACTGGTGGCGCAATACAACCAAATATCGATTATACATGGCGCTTCCACAGAACTCATGGACTTACGATAACTCGACAATCGATGTCGGTGACAGCAGGCGATATGACTGGTACGGCCCCGATTATATGCTGCGAAAGCTGGCGAGTGAATACCGGGATGGTTATGCACAATGGCTGGCATCAGAACTTGATAAAACAGGCACGGAACACCCCATCGCGAGGTGGCTCAATCTCCTCTGGTATGATCCTTCGGTGGAGCTGAAACCGCCGTCCGGACTGCCGACACTACATCATTTTACCGATATGGATATCGTTACTGCGCGATCTGACTGGTCGGGTGATGAATCCTTCATCTTTTTCAAATGCGGCCCCTATATCGGCCATACGGCGATCAGGGAATTTACTTACTGTCCGTCATCAGCGCATCATGTACATCCCGATACCGGTAATTTCGTTCTGTTCGGTGAGGGCGAATGGCTTGTCAGGGAGGACGGCTACCGGGCAAAGTATACTGGGTACCATAATACACTTTTGATCGATAACAGCGAGCAGCTTGGAGGCGGATATCCGATCTTCAACGGTGCGGAACCGCACGGCAGTCAGGCCTGTCCGCGAATTATCAGCGCTGTCTCTACGCCGGAATTAGACCGGATCACCGGTGATGCAACTGAGGCATATCCCCAGGACATCGGACTTTCGCATTATATTCGGCATCTGCTGTTCATTAAACCCGATATTCTAATTGTCATTGATGATGTGGCGCTTGATCATGTGGAGAATCTCGAACTGCGATTTCATCCCGAACAGCAGGAAGCGGAAAGAATTGGCGATGTATTTCTAATGCAGGGTGAAAAAGCTATCCTCAGACTCGATCCATTGACAAAAGAAGATATCGAAGTGAACGCCGAAAAACTTGTGACTCTTCCCAAAGAAAAAGACGGAAAAGAAGAATTGATGTATACCGTTCGGTTACGGACACAAAAAAAGAACTGGAGAAATGCAACTGCGTTGTCATGGTCAAGTGCCGATAAGCAGCCGGAAAGGGTGCTTTTAGAAGAAGATGGGACGAATTGGATTTTTAATACCGGCAGCCGTATGGTCACTTTCGATTGGGAAACAGGGAATGCAGTTTTGAAATAATATCTGGAATTTTCGTATAACTCAATCAAATATGTATTTACGAAATGAATCTTCTTTTTGAATTCCGATATTTATGTGTTATTTTAGATAAAATCCGACCGTATTTTAATAATCAGTACAAATAATAATGATGAATATTGTTTCAACTATTTTGTATAGATGATCAGTTCTATTGTTCTTTTCTAATTACCAATACACCTGAAAGGGGTAATATATTATGCATATTGTTGTGCCAGATGAATTTAATTCCGGTGAAACGAGAGTGCCGCTTATCCCCGAACATGCAGCAAAGCTTGTAAAGGCCGGGTTGGAAGTTTCCGTCGAATCGGGATTGGGTAAAAAAATCGAAGTTACCGACGATGCCTATGTTTCAGCCGGAGCGAAAGTTTTTTCCGATCGTAATGAATTGTTTCGGAAAGCGGATATAATAGTGCGGCTGCATAAACCGTCCAAAGAAGAAATAAACAAACTGAAAGAGGGATGTGTTTATGCAAGTCTCCTTGATCCTTTCAACGAGAAGGAACTGATCGAAACTTTTATGGAAAGAGGTGTCAGCGCGATAAGTATGGAAATGATTCCTCGTACTACATTGGCGCAGAAAATGGATGTGCTCAGTTCTCAGGCAAGCCTTGCCGGTTATGTCGCGGTTATCCTTGGCGCTGAAAGGCTCAACAAGATTTTGCCTATGATGATGACACCGGCCGGAACCATTAAACCTGCCCATGTATTTATTATCGGTGCAGGTGTTGCGGGATTGCAGGCAATCGCCACGGCGAAACGTATGGGTGCACGGGTCAGCGCTTTCGATACGAGGCCGGTTGTTGAGGAGCAGGTTAAATCACTCGGTGCGCGTTTTGTTAAAGTCGATCTTGGCGAAACAGGCCAGACCGAAGGAGGTTATGCAAAAGCGCTTACCGGGGAACAGCTTCAAAAACAACGTGAGGAAATGGCCAAAGTTTGTGCGTCAGCCGATATAGTGATAACGACCGCGCAGCTGTTCGGCAGGAAAGCTCCGGTAATCATTACCAAAGAAATGGTTCAGGGTATGCAGCCGGGTTCGGTTCTCATCGATCTGGCAGTGGAAAGCGGGGGAAATATCGAGGGGTCACGTATCGATAAAGAGGTCGATGTTAACGGTATCCTGATAATAGGGCTGACGAATCTGCCGGGAAGAGTGCCTGTACATGCAAGCCAGATGTATTCTGCAAATATGTTTTATTTGATTGATCAATACTGGAACGCTAAGGAAAAAAGTTTCAATCTTGATCTTGAAGATGAAATTATCCGGGGATGTCTGATAACTCATCAGAAGAAGATTTGTAACGAAATGATCCTTAATTTTTATAATAAATAGATTAATAATTATTCATGAAATCAATAACGTTAATAACGAATGTAAAATTTTTTAATAAAAAAATAATCGGTTAAAATTTTTTAGGAGGATATATGTCTATCGGTCTCCTGGTATTTGTTTTTGTGCTTTCAATATTTCTTGGTATCGAATTGATATCGAAGGTACCGTCACAATTACATACACCGCTCATGTCGGGCAGCAATGCTATTTCAGGTATAACTATTGTCGGTGCATTGATTGCGACCGGACGGGGAGCAGATACTGTCGGAATTGTGCTTGGTACGCTCGCTGTCGTTTTTGCGACTATCAATGTTGTCGGCGGGTATCTGGTAACTAACCGAATGCTTGCTATGTTCAAGAAAAAGGAAGGGGGGCAGAAGTGACGAGTTCTATGGGTATAGTCATTGACATCGGTTACATCGCTGCCTCTATTCTGTTTATTCTCGGCATTAAAATGCTCAGCAAGCCGGGCACTGCACGGCAGGGCAACCTGGTATCTGCACTGGGTATGTTTATTGCAATTGTAATTACGCTGCTTTCCGGGGGTATGTCATTCACCTGGATTATTGTAGGCCTGATAGTCGGCTCGATTATAGGAACCATAACTGCAAACACCGTCCCCATGACAGCAATGCCCGAAATGGTAGCGCTTTTCAACGGATTTGGCGGTATTGCCAGTCTACTTGTCGGATGGGCCGAATATAATGCCCGACCCGAAAGCCCGCTTTTCACCCTGATCGCAATTTTCTTTGCAGTCCTTATCGGAGGAGTGGCGTTTTCAGGCAGTATGATAGCCTATGCAAAATTAGCGGAAAAAATGCCCGGAAAACCCATTCTGTTCAAGGGTCAGCAGATTTTCAATGCCCTTCTTCTCATTGCGATAGTAGTTTGCGGTATTATGTATGCGATTTCACCTGCCGGACCCTCATCATATTATGTATTTATTGCAATTGCCGTTCTGTCATTGATACTCGGTATTATGGCGGTAATTCCTATCGGCGGAGCTGACATGCCGGTTGTTATTTCCCTTCTGAACAGCTATTCCGGGCTTGCTGCCTGTGCCGCCGGTTTTATAATTTTAAATAATGTCCTTATTGTTTCAGGAGCCCTTGTTGGGGCCAGCGGTATAATTCTCACCAATATCATGTGTAAAGCAATGAACCGTTCCCTCGGTAATGTGCTCTTCAGTGGTTTTGGTTCATCCGAAGGTGGTGGAGCCGGACCTGTTGGTGTACAGGGTGAAGCACATCCCATATCGGCCGAAGATGCCTATTATGTCCTTGAAGCTGCAGGATCTGTGGTTTTTGTACCGGGTTACGGTATGGCGGTTGCTCAGGCTCAGCATGCGGTAAGGGAACTTGGCGAGATTCTTGAAAACAACGGAGCAGAGGTTCGTTACGCGATTCACCCGGTAGCAGGCCGTATGCCGGGACATATGAATGTATTGCTTGCGGAAGCAAATGTGCCTTACGAGCAGCTTGCCGAAATGGATGATATAAATCCGATTATCAACACTATCGATGTCTGTATTGTCATCGGCGCCAATGATGTGGTTAATCCCGCGGCACGTGAAATAGAGTCAAGCCCTATTTACGGTATGCCGATCATTAACGTCGATTATGCGAAAACGGTAATGGTACTGAAACGATCTCTCAGGCCGGGATTTGCCGGAGTCGATAATCCGCTGTTTTTCAAGGAAAATACCCGGATGTTGTTCGGAGATGCAAAAGCGACCCTGCAGGGCCTGATTGCGGAATTTAAGGAAAGCTGAGATATTTCAGCCCGCAAGAGTTTGTATTAAGCTCAACAATGGATTTTTGCCTGTTGTTTCTGGCGTTTGGTCATTTTGGATATTACAGACGGGGTGTATAACGGGAAAAATATACATTCTATTTATATCAGGTATTAGGGCAGGTTCGGAACCTGCCCTTATGATCTGCCGGGATATATTGCCTGAATCATGATTTTCTTGATTTTCCTGAAATGCATGATAAAAAAAGCAAAAAAAGACATGGCGCGTCGCAGCAGTCTTTTCTGCGAAGACAAATCATGCCAATCCTTTAATCATGTTAATCGTGTTCAGACGAGAAATAACACAGGGCAGACACACGGGTCTGCCCCTACAATTCCTTGTCCCTTGCACCTGTCGGTCAACTTTGAACCTTGAATTTTGAATTGTTTTTCACCTTACTATCATCATTCGTTTTGTTTCCGCATATCCTCCGGTTTTGAGCCGGTAGAGATAAACACCCGACGCAGCAGAAATTCCGTTTGCATCCCTGCCGTTCCAGTACACCTCGTGATAACCGGTATCTTTCATGCCGCTGTCCAGCACGGCAACCTCTCTACCCAGCAGGTCATAGACACGCATACTAATCTGCTGCGATTGTGTCAGTTCGTACCTGATCGCCGTGCCCGGATTAAACGGATTGGGCGTATTCTGGTACAGGGTGAAGGCTTGTGGTGTCTCCGCAGTGTTGCCTTCTTCTGTAACTGCGGAGAGGTCTAAAAAGATATCTGGTCAGCAATTTTGCTTGTCACTTGGGTAAATAAAACTTTATCGATTTCATGTGGTGCGTATTGATAAATATGTACGACTATATTATCTATAACGGAGATTCCTGAAATGATTTTTTTGCTTAATGCGGTATAATCTCGCCGTGTTTCCCAGTTTGTTATTAACGTATCAATTGACGATTGATTAGTTATGCTGAACACAGGAGGTTTGTCTCCTAAAGATTCCACTGCGGGAATATACGAAGTTCTAATTGCCGATGCCTTTTTTGCCAAATCTTCAGATTCAAATTCACACATATCGATTCCAATTATTATTCCATGTTCATTGTCATATTCTGTTCTTCTGCCGAGAACAAATGTATTTGAATCAACGGGCCATTTCGAATCGATATCGGATTGTAAGGAAAAATTACTCATTATTTCCACATTAACAGCATCATTTATAACTTTATTGTATTTTTGTTCGGATATCTGTTTTTCTTTTGCGTTTTGTTCTATGGTTATTATATCCGAATTGAGATTGTTCTCAATTTTTTTCAATACCTGGCGGGCAATTTGTTCTGGAATATTCCATTCTTTTTCTGGTAGACCTCCTAAAACGACACGTGCGCCTACATTTCCACGTACAAATATTATTCCCGGCCCCCCTAAATTACCTGCCGAAATCCACGATAGTTCGCCTACTATAGATCCGCTAAATGATCCAAATTCATAAAATCCTGCAAAACTCTTCGAAACTCTATCCGTTCCATCCAATGCCTCAGGA
>JAFGMP010000043.1 GCA_016927495.1 Candidatus Latescibacterota bacterium
AATTGCTGCGGGTGTCATGTCATCGCTTCTGAATATCGGTTTTGCTTACAGTACCGGAATTATTAAGATTGCACAGGATTCGGGAACCTCCTGTGCTTTTGCCACCAATGCTGCCTGGGCGATTATTTTAACTGCCGGTGGTTGTGTCAATGTGTTGTACTGTCTCTATCTTATGATTACACGTGGCACCTTAAAGAAGTTTTTCGGGCCGGAGACAGTTCGCAACCTCGGTCTCGGTACTCTGATGGGATTGATGTGGTGCTGCGGTTTATATATCTATGGATTCGGTGCATCGGTACTTGGAAATTTAGGCGTTGTTGTTGGCTGGGTGCTTTTTATGTCATCCGTCATCATTGTCGGCAATTTATGGGGTATATGGAGAGGTGAGTGGAAAGATGCACCGCAGTCAGCCCGTGCTTTGCTCAACCGGGGGCTCGTCGTACTCATCATTGCAATAATTATCGTTGCGGTGAGTAATACGCTGTGAAAGGATTAAAGTTGTTGGCGATTCTCCAAAATCTATGAGGCGTATTCATGCAATTCCTTCGCTTTTAACATGTTACGGTGATATTTTTGTTATGAAAAAGGAAATAGGATATTTTCGTTGTTTCACCGGTTTGATTGTAACTACAGACACATTCATTGTCTGAACGCCTGTTTTGCAGATAACCATGATTACATGATGGCCATGATATATATACCCGGAAAAAAGTACTGCAATGCTAATCATTCATTTTTTTAAATCAAGTAATCAGGCAAATCAAGTAAATCATGGTTCAGACAAACAATAATTCCGGGTAACCACAGGGGATTGTCCCTACACATAAACAAAAAAATCCGAATACGATTTTCAGGATAAAAAAAGATTTTCAGGATTGAAAACGGGGGAAGTCAACCGACGTGTCGTATCGAAGCAGTCTTTATGCGAAGATGGATCATGGTAATCATTTTATCATAGCTATCTGCGGTTCAGACAGGTTTTTCATAGTTGAAAGAATTTTTGAAAAAATGGGGGATTGTTTGCGGAAGAAAAGCACTTGACTTTTTGCCGGATCATTAAGTTTATATATTTTGTGAGAAGCAAGATCAATCGCACCGTGACAAATATTGATTTGAAAGGGAAAAGAGGATAAAAAAATGCCGGAAACACAAACAAAAAAAACAATTCAGCAAATTTCCATGTCGAATACCAAAAAGGAAATGATTGAAGCATATGATGAAGTCTTGAAACAGTTGAAAGAAAAACGCGAAACGGAGCTTAAACCACAATCACGAATTGAGGAAAAGCAAAAGGAAGAGGCTGTTCAGTTAGCTGATTCATTGTCGACAGAAGGCATAGAGCGTGAAGTTGGCAATCTGAGGGCAGAAATTGGCAAGGTTCTCAATGATCTTTCGGAACGAATGGAAAAGGAGATAGGGAAATACCGTTATGTAAAAAAAGCGGTTGAGTCTAAGGAGCATGAACTAAAAGAAATTTATGAAATCCAAAAAGAAGCAATGTCCCTTGCTGCGCTGATTGATGCGCAAAAAGATAAATGCAACCAGTTTGAAATCGAAATGTCAGAAAAAAAACGATCACTTGAAGCCGAAATCGATGTGACCCGTGAAACATGGAAGGCAGAGTGTAATGCCCATGAAGCGGAAGTTCGGGGCAGGGAAGAAGCCGAGAAGAAAAAACGAGAACGCGAAGCTGAAGAGCACACATACAACTTCGAGCGGCAGAAACAATTGTCGAAAGAACAATTCGAATATGATACTGTAAAAATGGAACGTGAACTCCAGTTGCGTCGTGAAGAACTTGAAATGGATTTAACGGCCCGTGAGAAAGCTTTAAAAGAGAAGGAATCAGAATTCGAGAGCCTCCGCGAACGAGTAGGTGCATTTACCGGCGAATTATCTGCTGCAGTGGACAAAACTGTAAAGGAAACAACTGCAAACCTGAAACATGAGTTTGAAATTCGGGAAGCGCTGATGAGAAAAGAGTTTGAAGGTGAACAGAAAGTGCTTCAATCCCGTATCGAGAGCCTGCAGCAAACGGTAAAAGAACAGCAGCAGCAGATAGCCAAACTCTCTGCACAGATAGAGAAATCATACACTCAGGTACAGGATATCGCTGTCAAAGCAATTGAAGGTTCGGGAAATGTAAGAATACTCTCATCGTCACCAACCGTGCAATCGGAAAAGCGTGGGACAGGTAAAGAAGATTAAATTGGAAAAAGGATATATTGTCAAAAAATATGTCCGTTTCTGTACAACAAGGAGTAAATGTTTATGGAGCGAACTGCCAACTGTCTCGCCAAACTGGAGCGTATGAATAAAACTCTCCGTCACGAAGAAGCCGACCGTGTTCCGGTCAGTGATTTTTTCTGGGGTAGTTTTGTCGAACGCTGGAAAAAAGATCTCAATCTGCCTTACGATACCGATATTTACCGGTACTATAATCTCGACTGGATAGTGACTGTGCCCAATATGGACCCTCATATCAAAGAGTTTGATGTGCTGAAAGAAAACGAATATGAAATCGTTGTGCGAACCGGTTTTGAGTCCGTGATACAGAAAAAGTATGACCATCCTATGCCTGCATACCTTGAATTCGAGACCGATACAGTGGATAAAATGAAAGCATTTCATTTTGATGACCCCTGTGACGAACGCAGGTATTTCAGCGGCGGTGACAACCAGGTTGCCGGAGTCGGCGATGCATTTATCCGTAACCTGCCGCCGTGGATCGATAGCGTGAAAGCGCTTTATCCCGATTTTCCTGTGTACGGCAGTGTATGCGAGGGCTATGAAACCCTCTGGCGTATCATCGGTTCGACAAATGCGCTGCTCTGGATAGCGCTGTATCCCGATGAATTAGGTGCATTTGTAGAGCGAATTAATGAGTTCTCGATCGCGATGGCTGAAGCTCAGATCGCTGCCGCTGAGGGAAAGCTGGACGGCATGGTTATATGGGGCGATGTCGCCTACCGGAATGATATGTTTTTTTCGCCCGATTACTGGAGGAAATACTTCAAGCCAGGGATTAAAGCTATGGTGGATATTTGTCACGGGCACGGACTTCCGGTGATATATCATGGCTGCGGGAATGTGAGCCGTATATTCGAGGATTATATCGAAATCGGTGTCGATGCCTATAATCCTCTTGAAGCAAAGGCTGGCCTCGATGTGGTCGACTTACGTAAAAAGTACGGGCATCGTATCGGGTTTTGCGGTAACATGGATGTAATCGCCTGGGCATCCGACAGCTATGATGACCTGAAAAAGGCAGTGCTCAGGAAGCTCAATGCGGCGAAAGGCGGGGGATTTATCTTTCAGTCCGATCATTCGGTACCGGGAAATGTTTCGGGTAAGCGCTATGATTATGTGGTGAATCTGGTTCGGGAATATGGGAAATATCCGCTCGAACTGGGGGAGTATGATATTGAGGATATAGGATGACTTTATGGGAAAAGAGTATTACCATGATGATCAGGAAGGATATCAAGATAATTTTTTAATCCGGTTATGCCTTTAGATAAGCAAAAGTGATAAAATAATACGTTTCAGTTTTTAAAAGCCCCCTTTTGTGTTTCCCCCCCGATAGGGGGAAAACCGGTAACATTTACACAGATACATATTTTGAAGTATATTTCTTGCTCCCACCGGGGGAAAGATGTCCGTAGGACAGAAAGGGGGTTTTTATTAAGAATATATACAATTACATACAGTGTAACATACCTTGCTTAACTAAATACAAAACCGAATAAAATTATTATAAATATGAAAACCATCCTCATAATTTTTACTACAGGTATAATCACCATACTCATTATCGATTATACATTGTGTGTTATCTATTGTAATCATGTCAATTCGTTTTTTCGACAAAGTGAAATTCCAAAATCTGATGCTGCAGTCGTTTTTTTCGGTGATTTCGATGGTGATGGAAGGCTGGGTGAAGAGACCGTGCGAAGGCTTCGTCATACACAGGATTTGTATAACCTGAAGACTGTTAACCACATAATCTGTGTGGGTGGTAACAGACTCGCTCAAAAAAAGGGGATTTCCGGGTCAGGACTTATGAAAAAGTATCTGATCGTTAACGGTGTACCCGAAAAAAATATCTTTGTCGATGCGGTATCCTATGATTCCTTTACAAACTGGGCTGAGGCACGAAAAATAATCGAACACCATAACTGGAACAGTGTCATTTTGGTGAGTTCGGCATTGCATTTGTACAGACTGGCGGGTATGATTACCGGTAACGGGATAAATGTCGCATATTCACCTTATTCGTCCGAATGTATCAGTTCGATCACGGACTTTTTCTCCAAAAGATCATGGATACATCATGAATGGCTGGCTGTCGGTGCGAATAAAATATTACTGGAAACATGGTATTCCACGTTAAGAAATAGCATGAAATAATTAACGTTTTATTATTGACATAACATTACAATTTATATTTTTACAAAAAAAGACCCTGAATATCAGGGTCTTTTTTTAACACTTTTGAGTAATATAAAGTGTAATTATTTCAGCAGCGTCATCTTCATAGTCTTGGAGATGTTGCCTGTCTTTACAGTGTAGAAGTAAACACCTGCGGAGAATCCTGAGGCATCCCAGGTAACAGTGTGGCTGCCTGCCTGCATAAGTCCGCTTGCAATCGTGTCAACCTTCTGACCTGCTACATTGTAAACATCGATGGAGACGTTTCCGGCTTCAGCAACGGTGAAATCAATGGTAGTGGTCGGGTTGAACGGGTTGGGTGAATTCTGAGCAACTGCAAATGCCGAAGGAGCATCTTCTTCTACAGATACCTGATCGGAGATGATACCTTTGATGGAGTCATGTCCGGTGAAATGAATGCTGGCAGGGCCGCCCCACGGTGCATCGGTTCCACCTGAACTGACGTAGTCCGAATACATACCGTCAAACGGTGTGTCATCATCGAGAATCTGGGTCGACAGTTTACCACCGGCGCTTTCACCTGCCATTGCATGGTAGCTGAGACCGGTTCCGTCGGGAGCATACAGACCGAAAGTAACAGCGCCCATGTCAAAGCACGGGAACACTGAGAAGAGGTTAGAATCTGCTCTAATCTGATATTTGTATGGTCCGACATTGTAGTCGTGGCATACCCACGGTTTTTCCGAATCTTCTTCGAAATTGTGGTCACCGGTGTAGTCACCGTTCATGTTCGTCCAGCGCATCCAGTCTTCCTGTTCCTCACCAGCTGTTGGGACAATCATATTGTTGGCACAACTGCTGTGAGCGCCGACGAATACATTTTCGCCAACCACGTCGAATTTATTCGGTCCACTG
>JAFGMP010000328.1 GCA_016927495.1 Candidatus Latescibacterota bacterium
CCGCTGTTTAACCTGTTGAATGTTGTCCATGTGTTATCGTCGAAGCGGCAGACTCCGGCTTCGGTGCCGATCCATTTGGTGTTGTTGTGGTCGACTACAATGACATGAATTATATCATTTGTCAGTCCACTATTTAATGTAGTAAAATAATCCCATTTCAGACCATCAAATCGCATCAATCTATCCACTGATGCACCCCAAAGAATATCATTTTTATCGATTTCAATATCATACAATAAATATTTTGCTGATTCAACATCAATCAAGTCTTGACCATTATAATAATTTAATAAAGGGATTTCTACCTTATTCTCATAAAGGTAATAATTTGAATCAATGCCATTCATCCAAATATTTCTTTGAGAATCCTCAGTAAAATATATTTTTTCATTCCCATTATTCACAAAACCCACATCTAAATATGAATTAGTAGGGATATCAATAAAAAATCGGCCTACCCCTCCAAACCTTTCAGGTATCCATGTACTAATGGTGGATATCCATATATAATTATTTTTTTCTGCAAAAAGTGATGTTACATGGATTCCCAATTGTTTACCAAAAAATTCTTGGACTTTCATATTATCATATATAAGTACACCTTGCTCTCCTGCGGTAAACCATTTTATATTATTGCTGTCCACGACAATATTTTCACCGACATAAGTGTATCCGTCTGTCGTTAGTTTCGACCATTTAATATCGTTATAATGCGAAACATCCTCTGATTTATGTCCAAACCATTTAACATTGTCATGATCTATAGCAATTGAATGAATGGTAGTATCTAATGGTCCGGTAAAGCCAAGATGATTAGTAAATAAAGAACCATTAAATTTTGTAAGACCATAGTAACCTGCTATCCATAAATCGTTATATTGATCGATTTTAATTAAACGGCATTTTGATTTTTCAAGACCATCATTATCGACAAAAATCCTTTTTGTCCCATTTTCAATACGATATAGTCCTTGCTGTGTCCCACACCAGAGGACATTGTTCTTATCTACGGCACAAGAAAACAGGAACCATGGAGTACTTATAACCTGGATTTTTGACCATTCGTTTCCGTTATATGAGATAACCGAACCTTTATAATCTCCGAACCATAGAGTATTTTCATCATCTACTGTTATGGATACAACTTTTGGTTTATATTCGTCATAAAGTGTCCATTCGATTCCATTAAAACTGAGAATACCTCTCAGTGAAGTTCCAATCCAGACAGAATTTGTTTTATCAATTGCAATTGTTGTCAGAGCATCAACCGGAATGCCGTTGTCTGCTGTATAAACCTGCCAACTCTCATTATCATCAAATCTTATTACTGAATCATTTGTAATAAACCATTTTGTGTTATCCTGATCGACCGCAATAGCGAGAATTGTGGTGTTTGCAAATATTTCATTTCCATATGATGTCCATGATATCCCGTCAAAACTCGATATTCCATTGTTCGTAGCTATCCATTTCTCACCGTTTTGATCAACAGCTATATCGTTTATTTCATTATCTACCAATCCATCTTCTTCAGTGAAAGGTATAGATTCACCGGTTATTTTGTTATATTTTGCTAAACCGTTGTATGTACCAATCCAGATAATGTCACCTTCAATTGCCAAAGCAGTTACCGTATCGACAATATTTTTTTGATAGCTTTCCCATGTTTCATTTCCGAAAAGTGTCGATGAAAAAACAAAAAGTAATAAAATCGCACATAAATAATGTTTCATTTTTTATTCCTATAAAATATTGCTATATTGAATGATAAACAACATGAGGGGTGGATTTCCCACCCCTCATCTGTTATTAATCAATATTCTTTCCACCAGCGTGAATAGTAGAGTAAATCTTTCAAAACATTGGAATTTGTGTCGGTATAATATAACCTCTTGTCACCGTTACCGGATATATTTTTAATAGTATAAAGATAATCGGTGTCCTGGCTATACATTTGCAATATCTCATCAGCAATGGTAGTTAAAGTTGTTGCATCAGGATCGCTGTACGTACCGCGATACAGAGTCGTATTGCCTGTGCTCGTCGATTTTTTCGCCGTCATTGTGTAATGTATAATAAGGGGGGGGCTATGTAAAGTGTTTTTTTGATATTAAGTATATTAATCAAATTTAAATGTTTATTAAACAGCGCACTATTTTGTATAAGTACATGTAGATACATAACTTAATATATATTTTGGGAGTGAAAAAATGTTAGGAAATTTTTTTATGATCGGGCGGAAACTGTCTGAACATGATTCACATGATTAAAGGATGACCATGATTCAAAAATCAAGTAATCAGGCAAATCAAGCGAATCAAGGTTCAAACAATAACACAGGGCAGACACACGGGTCTGCTTCTACACATATATATAATACAGGGCACAAGATGGTGTGCCCCTACAAATTCATTGTCCCTTATCCCTTGTACCAGTCTTACTCTTTGAATTTTGAACTGTATTTCTTTATAACTTTGCAACTATCTTCAGTCCGCATCTCTGGCGCATCTGAATCCGATGAACGGTGTCTGACGTTTGGTTTTATGGCCGTCACGGTGACTGGCTATCATATTAATCGGCGAGGTAGTCCATGCGCCGCCGCGTGTAATATGCTTCCAGTCCGGATTTTCAGGCGTATTTCCCCAGGGATACGGCCCCCAGTTGTCCTCCACCCATTCCTTCACATTCCCGGCCAAGTCGTAAATACCCTCCGGCGTTTTACCGGTTTCATACGATCCGATCGGTGTCGTATGCCCAATATGAAAATTGAAATTAGCCCGTGACAAATCTAATTGTTCATTACCCCAGGGGTAGGTGCGTTCATGTTTGCCACGAGCTGCCGCTTCCCATTCGAATTCGGTCGGCAGCCGTTTGCCTGCCCATGATGCATATGCTTTTGCTCCCTCAAGATTCACGAAACATACCGGATAAAGGTCTTTCCCCGGAGCACTATTGATTTTCTATCCAAATATTAATGTTGTCCTAATATTCATAGAATTTAAAAACGATTGAGTCGAATTCAAAAAATGAGATTATTGCCGAATGATGTAAAAAATTATAAAAATATTTATGCATATCTATTCTTGTCGATATATATTGATTTCTATGCATAATTCATACCTTTTCGTTTTTTCAGGTATTGATCTCAAAATTCAAGAGGAGATGCCCTATGAAATGTATCGTAACTTACTGCATTCAGTTCATGGTTATACTCATGGTTCCTGCCGTACTATGTGCCCAGAGCGGTGACCTCAAACTACTCGAGTGGAAGCCCCAAAGTCAACTCGTTGTTAAAGAAACACGGATTCTTCAGCCTAAATTTCCTGTAATCGATTTTCATAATCATCTCGGCGGTGTTCTCTCCGGTTTTTCGGTTGAATCCACACAAAAATGCCTCGAGGAAATGGATAAAGCCGGTGTTGTTCAATGTGTGAGCCTCGATGCGCAGTCGAAGGATGATTTTTACAAGGAACATCTCCGTATTTCACACGGAATATCGAAAGAACGGTTTTTGGTGTTTTTCGTACCGGATTTCAGCCGTATCGATGAACCCGATTTCGGGCGGACCGAAGCAGCAAAACTCGAAAATGCCGTAAAAATGGGCATTCGCGGATTGAAAATATACAAATCGCTGGGACTTACCCTGAGAGATAAAAGCGGAGAACTGGTTCCGGTGGATGATCCGCGAATCGATCCGATATGGGCGAAATGCGGTGAACTCGGTATCCCGGTTATGATCCATGTCTCCGATCCCAAAGCGTTTTTCACTCCGGTCGACCGTTATAATGAACGTTATGACGAACTCGGTGCTCATCCGAACTGGTCGTTTTACGGTGATCAGTTTCCATCGAAGGAAGAGATATTAGCGCAGCGAAATCGTGTGTTCGCAAAACATCCCGACACCATATTCGTTGGTGCCCATGTGGGAACACTGCCGGAAGAACTCCATATTGTGGGCAACTGGCTCGACACATATCCGAATTTCTATGTCGATATCTGTGCACGGATTAGTGATCTGGGCCGTCAACCGCGAACCGCCCGCAAATTTCTCATCAAGTATCAGGATCGCATACTTTTCGGCACGGACACCTACCCCGATGCCGAGGCGTACCGCATATATTACCGTTTTCTCGAAACTGACGACGAATATTTCGATCCTGCGGGAGGACATCATCTTCAGGCAAGGTGGATGATCTACGGTGTGTATCTGCCCGATGAAACGCTTGAAAAAATCTATAATAAAAACGCAAAAAAAATATTGGCAATGTATAAAGGAAAATAAAAAAAACATCTGTTTTGCTTTTTTGTGTTCACTATCACATCATTATAATTGGCAAACTGATGGGGATTATAAAAATTCCCAAACAACCATCTCATTGTGTTTTCGGAGGCCCTGACTTATCAATTCTCTATGTTACTGCTGTCGATCAGGTTTATGCATTACAAACTCATACAAGAGGTTTTCGGTATCCCATAAAATAGATTACAGAAAGGCAATATATGAGAATATTTTTTAGTGATATGTACCAGGAATTTTACCGCATCTTTAAAAAAACCGGATTTATCGAAGATAAAGCCCAACTGTGTGCAAAACTCTTTACCGAAACTTCCCTCGATGGTGTTCAATCCCACAGTGTTCACCGGCTAAATTTTTTTCTCGACTATATTAACAAAGGGTATGTTAAAATACATAACGAACCGGAATTGATTGCAGAGTTCGGATCATTCGAACGATGGGAGGGTAACCTCGCTCCGGGAAATCTCAATGCATGGTTCAGCATGAACCGGGCAATCGAACTTGCACTAACATATGGCATGGGGTGTGTGGCGATCAGGAATACAAATCACTGGATGCGAGGTGGCACATATGGCTGGCAGGCTGCCGATGCAAACTGCTGTGCTGTCTGTTTTGCCAACACGATCCCGAACATGCCGCCATGGGGATCGATAGACCGTAAAGTTGGCAACAATCCGATAGTTTTTGCCGTGCCCCGGAAGGAAGGCCATATTGTGCTCGATATGGCTACATCCATGTTCTCCTACGGACAGATTGAAAGCCATGCGCAAAGGCGTGAAAGTCTACCATTTCACGGCGGATATGACAGCGAGGGTAATATTACCGATGATGCCGTCGAAATAATGAAGACTGGCCTACCCCTTCCCATGGGCTATTGGAAAGGCTCCGGATTGGCCTTGATGATTGACCTTATATCGTCCGCGTTATCGGACGGTAATCCGACACACAATCTATTGAAACCGCGTGATCAGCACGGCGTCTCACAGGTATTCATAGCATTCGGCATGGACAAGCTGCAGTGTTCAGCCTATGCCGATACCCTGGTGAATGAAATTATAGATTTCGTACATACTGCCAAACCGCTGCAAAAAGACGGGAAAGTATATTATCCCGGCGAACGTACACTCAATACCCGTAAAGAAAATCTCGAAAAAGGTATACCGGTCGACGAAGAGATATGGAAAAAAATTATCGCAATGTGACAGGTCGATAGCGGTCGCTGGTAAATACTCTGCTCACAATGCTTCTAAGATTTTTACTGGATTTTAACCTGATACAAACATTATATTTTATATATAAAAGGAATTGATAAATTTATCGAAAAAAAACATGTAGTCGACTTAATTTTGTTGAGTTTTTACATCAGAGTTAACAACTTGAATCGCCACGGATAAAAGGAGAAGAAGATACAATGATCGGAACACGCAATGAGACAACAAGCCGCCGTAATTTTTTTAAACATATCTCGGCAGGAGCAGCGGGACTTGCTCTCGGCTCGATATACAGGTCGTCGGAATCATCGGCGCGTACCCCTGTCCCCGACAACAGCCAGGTTTCCTTTGTGACAGGTACCGACCAGAGAGAAGCCGCATATTTGTCATTGAAACCGCTTGAAAAAGAGATTCGGAAAGCCATTCAGGACAAACAGGTTGTGATTAAAGTCAATATGGGACAGGTCAGAAAAGACTGGTGGCTTAATGCAACCGATGCGAATCAGGTTCGCGGTATACTTGATTTTCTCAAGCCGATATACGATAAAAAAGTCATTGTTGCCGAATCAACAGCAGCCGGGGCTACAAGTACCATGGAAGGCTTTGAAAATTACAATTATATGCCCATCTTGAAAGAATATAACGTCAAATTTACAGATTTGAACGATGAACCAACATTTACCCAATGGATAAAAGGTGAAAACCATCATCCTCTGGCGTTAAATATCATCGGAACTTTTCTCGACCCGAATGTATATCTCATATCGGCAACACGGCTGAAATCACATAACTGCGTCATTGCCACACTCTCGCTAAAAAATGTCGCTATGGCTTCACCGATAAATCATTACCAACAGAAAAGCCGGGAAGGAAGAAACGAAAAGCCTTTAATGCATTCGGGCGGAAACAGAGGACTCAGCTATAACATGTTCCTTCTGGCGACTATGGGAGTCCGTCCCGATCTCGCAGTTCTCGACGGTGTTGTCGGTATGGAAGGAAACGGGCCGGTAAATGGAACACCGGTTGAACAGGGTGTTGCGCTGGCAAGCACCGACTGGCTCGCTGCCGACCGTCTCGGTGTAGAAATGATGGGAATGGATTACAGTGAGGTTAAGTATTTGCAATGGTGTTCCGCTGCCGGAATGGGTCAGGATGATCTTTCGAAGATAAAAATCACCGGACCCGATTACAAAAAGCATATCACAAAATATAAACTGCATGAAAACATAGACAAACAGCGTGAATGGCTCGTTGAGGATTTTACGGATAAAGGATAAAAAAAAGAAAGTTCTCACTATGAATACAAACAATAATTCGTCCGGTAAATTTAATAGTAATCGCAGAAATTTTTTGAAACAGATATCTACAGGCGCTTCCGGCCTTTCCATCGGCTCCCTGTTCAATTCACATTCTGCCGGCGCAAAAAATCAATTGTCAGACAAAAGCGCTGTCTCTTTTGTAACGGGAAAAGATCAGCGTGAAGCTTCATATCAGGCATTAAAACCACTCGAAAATGACATTCTAAAGGGCATTCAGGGCAAACAGATTGTAATAAAAGTCAACATGGGCCAGGTCAAGAAAGAGTTGTGGCTTAACGCAACCGATGTGAATTTTATCAGAGGAATACTCGATTTCTTTAAACCGGTTTATGATGGAAAGATCTTACTTGCCGAATCCACCGCCGCCGGAGCTGTAAGCACAATGCAGGGTTTTGAGAATTTCGGGTATCAGCCTTTGCTAAAAGAATATAATGTCAGTTTTGCCGATCTCAATGACAGGCCGACTATACCCCAATGGATTCTTGGCGAGAATTTTCATCCCCTTAAAATCAATATTATCGATACCTACCTCGATCCCAATGTTTATCTGATTTCACCGACAAGACTCAAAACCCACGATAATATTTTTGCCACACTTTCATTGAAAAATGTCGTTATGGGCTCCCCCATAAACCGGTACAAACAAAAAAGCAGAGAGGGCAGAAATGAAAAGCCGTTGATGCATTCCGGCGGAAACAGGGGATTGAGCTATAACATGTTTCTAATGGCTGCTCATGGTGTTCACCCTGATCTGGCGGTTCTTGACGGCATTGTGGCTATGGAAGGAAGCGGGCCGGTATCCGGGGATCTTATCGAGCACGGAGTTGCGATAGCAAGCACCGACTGGCTTGCCGCCGACCGTCTCGGCATTGAAATGATGGGCATCGATTACCGTGAGGTGAAATACCTTCAATGGTGTGCGGATGCCGGAATGGGGAATGATAACCTGTCAAATATCGAGGTATCGGGTCCGGACTACACCAAACATATAGCACACTATAAACTGCATAAAAATGTGGAAACCCAGCGTGAATGGATACGGGAAGATTATAAAACCGAATGAATCCGGGTTAAAGAAAGATATTCATGACAGTGAAGGATTCAAAAACTGAAAAGGTAAAGAAATTCCTAAATCTGGTAGGAAAACGTCGGCTTTGGATACAGACCCATGATATTCCTGATCCCGATGCGCTTGCTTCTGCCGAGGCTTTCAGAGTTATAGCCAGGCATTTCGGTATAACCGCCAGAATAGTCATCAACGGATTTCCGGTACGTCGGGAAAACAATGCCCTGATCAAAGAGTGTAAGATTCACGCGCACTCGATAGATGCCATAAAAATCCGTTCGGCAAAACGGTCCGCATGGGTTTTTGTCGACTGCCTTCCCGGTGGAGGAAATGTAACCCTGCATCCGCTTGCTCCGGGTGATCTGTTTTTGGCTATTGACCATCATGGAAGACCTGATGATACGTGGAAAACTAATCCTAAAGCTTTTGTTGTTGCCGATCCCGATGTCGGCGCAACTGCAACTATGCTCGGAAAACTGCTACTGAATCTGAAAATACCCGTTTCACCAAGACTCGCCTCTGCAATTACTTATGCTATCATAACCGATACCCAGGATTTCAGCAGGGGGGCATCGAAAGACGATCTTGAGGTTTACGGAACCCTTTTTTTCCAAACAAACCAAAAGATAATTTCCCGACTGCGAAATACTACAAAATCGCGCTCATATTTTCAGACCGTGTACAAATCACTTGTTAATACCTACACCTACCGTCATGTATCATGGGTGTTTATCGGTAAGGTTGATGGACGTGAATTTCCTGCTGAAATGGCGGATTTTATACTCTCGTGTGAACGTATCACCTGGTCACTGGCGCTGGGGCATACACCTCATCGGTTATATATATCGCTCAGATCGTCACAACCTAATGCACAATGCGGGCAGATCATTCAAAAATTGGTAAAGAATTATAATTCAACTGCAGGTGGACACAATCAATTTGCCGGCGGATTCATCCTTCTTGATGTGTCGGATAATCCTGAAATAATATCGGCGTTATTGATAAAACGTTTTCTCAGACTGATTCTCCGGCTGCCGAAATATGCTGAAATACCGATGGGAACATCTCTTGTCTCCAAATAGAAAGACGAATAA
>JAFGMP010000329.1 GCA_016927495.1 Candidatus Latescibacterota bacterium
AACCCGGAGACCAGATTTATGAAGGACAAATTGTCGGAGAACATTGCCGTGACAATGATATTACGGTTAATCTGACCAAGGCAAAACAACTGACAAATTTCAGAGCTGTTGGTAAAGATGATGCCGCCCGTGTCAGGCCGCCGCGTATTATGAGCCTCGAAATTGCCCTTGAATATATTCAGGACGATGAGCTTGTCGAGGTAACACCTGAGAATATACGACTACGTAAGCGTTTACTAAAAGAAACCGACCGAAAACGCGCTGAAAGAAACAGTTCACGGAATTAGAAAAAATATTTGTTCAATTACTTTTGTTCGAAGTATCTTATAACTGTATATTAATCCGGATTAAGTTATATTATTTGAAAGTGGTAATTGAAATTGAGGAGACATCCGATGGAACAGGATCGTACGTTCTTCGTTTCGGAGAATAGTAGCGATGGTTTTAGGATTGACAAAATCCCGCAGGATATTGAAAGCTATCGTAAACTTTACAATAAAAGTCTCGAAAATCGAGGAGAATTCTGGAAAAATCAGGCAGAGTCTGTTACCTGGGATAAAGCATTTACCGTTGTCGTTAATGAGAATTTCGACAATGGGGACATATCATGGTTTTCAGATGGCAAACTCAATGCATGTGTCAATGCCCTGGATGTTCGTGCGGCAGAAGGAAAAAATGAAAAAATCGCGCTTACATTTTTCAGCAAAGACGGTACTTCAAAATCGTATTCGATACATGAAATACTAGTGGAGGTTAAAGCGCTTGTTGCTGCGCTGAAAACGAATAGATTAAAATCCGGTGAAAGGCTTGCACTGTATCTTCCCGACTCTCCCGAATCGATTTTCTTTATGCTGGCCTGCGCACGGGCCGGAATAATATATGTTCCGATACCTTACCATTATACAGCAGAAATGGTCAATGACATTATAGATGATTGTAAAGCTGATATGCTGGTAGTTTCGGGCGATATTGATTCTGAATCATACCATTCTCGTGTTTGTTCGGTGATAGCTGTACAGGATGGCATGTCCATTGTGGCAACAGGTGAAAACGCGATAAAAGGTACAATATCATATTCAAATTTGCTTTCATCGGGTAATATTTCTGGTGAAAATTATGACAGTTTTGACGCCGAACACCCATTGTTTATTCTTTATGCAAATTCCGCAACCGGTATACCCCGTGGATCGGTATTTGCCACCGGAGGATTTCTGGTTCAATCAGCTTCTTCTTTCGAATTATTATTCAAATCCGTGAATGAAAAAACTAATAGGGAAAGTTTGGTTTGCTGTACTAATCTTGCATCAGCTGCCGGGCAAAGTTATGGATTGTGGGGATCATTTATCAAAGGGTGTAGTGTTATAATTACCGCTGATGGAGAAAACCCCTCTGTTGAATATCTCAGATTAATTCTGCGGCAGGAACCAAATCCGAGACTTTTAATCCCTCCGCGTGTGCTTGCTGTTCTCAAACGTGAGCTTGATGGCAAACCACTAATGGAGGGTGCGGCATTTCCGTTTATCGCCTGTTGTGGTGATGTTCTGTCTCCACGGCTGGTGAAATTTGCCGGAGAAGCATTGGCGACCGGACCTGAAAAAGTATTGAATATGTGGATACAGAGCGAAAGTGGCATAGCTCTCATCAATACCTATGCAAACGACAAGCTTAACCGGCCCGGCGCACTCGGTTTGCCTTTTTTCGGTATTGAACCAAAGATTGTTAACCATCTGGGTCAAAGATGCCGTCCCAATGAAAGCGGCCAGCTTGTGTTTACTTCTTCATGGCCCGGTATGATTCGCACGATTTGGGGACAAACCGAGCGTTTTCTCGAACTTTATTTACAACGGATTAAAGGGTACTTCAATACCAATGACGGGGTGAGAGTTGATAACGATGGTTTTTATTGGTTTATGGGCAGGCTCGATGATGTGATCAAGGTTCGCGGACAATCCCTTGCCACATCGGAAATCGAGGCAGTGCTCATGTCTCATCCGATGATTGCCGAATCCGCAGTTGTCAGTATTGGAGGAGAAGAAGGAGAGGAGATTGTCGCTTATCTTGTCACTGAAGAGGCGGTTCAATCAGAATATGATTCGGTTGAAACTGAACTTAACGATTACATAATACAGCGTGTCGGTGAATTTGCTGTTCCGACCCGCTACATCGTAACCGGTGAGTTGCCACGTACCCGCACGGGAAAAGTGGTAAGAAGGTTGCTGCGAAGGATCGCATCCGGTGATATGGGTTCTGATGAAGATTTAAGTCACGTGGCGAATCCTGAAGTTGTTAAAAAGCTAATCAAGCGCTAAATAAACGGGGCGTTAAGGTGAATATAGTTATTATCTAATATATTTTATTATAATAATATATATCATTTAACATAAAATAATGGAATTAACAGTGAACCATTTTAGAAAAGTAATAGAATCGATAGCTGAAATCGGGAAATCCCGGATTAAACTCAGTGCATATGAACGCCAGTTAGAAAGCGCAGGAGCCGAATGGCTTGAGCGTACTTCACAGAATATAAAAGATACCATAGATGAAAATGATATATCAGGTGTTATTACCGATCTTGCAGCGCTAATAGAGTCTTTGCGCGCCGTATCCGGAGTGCCGCCGATAAATGTTATAATGGGAAAAGCTTTGAGCCTCCTGGTTGATCTTGAGAGAAGGATACCTCTTTCAAAAAAGGCTATGAGGCGTCTGTTGACACCACAAACAGCAAACCGTGCAGATGAACAAAAAAAGCGTCTTCTCATAGTTGATCCGACTCATGGTTCAACAAAAGCTGCGTACTTTGAAGGAATCGAGATGATATCAAGTGCGGAGCATCATCTTTTACCCGGTGATGATGATTCTATTCAGACTCGCGTTAATGCAATTGTTGCATGGCTCAATGAAAGCTCGATCGACATCACTACCCTTGATGGAATAGCATGCCGTGGGGGATATGTACAGCCGATTCCTACAGGTACATACCGGCTGGTTCCCGAAATGCTTCGCGATCTCGAAGAACCCCGAATAAATCATCCGAGCAATTTGTCCGTCGCAATTGCAATGCAACTTGCCGAATTAACGGGAAAAAAGGATGAAATTCTTCTTACCACCAGCGATCCTGTCGGGTCGGATGAAATCGATACCGTGGAACGTCTTACCGGATTCATCAAGATCAAACGTGACGGCGCCGGAGCGCATTATCTCAATCATAAAGCTGTACGGAGATTACTATCATCGATAATCGGGCTCGATTATGAAGAAGTCGTTGCCGTTACCGCTCATCTTGGCAATGCCATGTCCATAGTACTTCACCGGAAGGGTAAAATCACCTCTCTTGTCGATTCGATATCGGGGATACCGTCAACCAACCGATGCGGTCCTCTGGGAATGCGTCAGGTTCTCGACAGTCTCAAAACCGATGAGATAACTCTGAAAGAACTTCAGGCAGTTACATTATCACGCGGCGGGCTTCTCTCTCTGGCGGGTACCAATGACTTCAGAACTCTGGATGCATTCCGTCACAAAGGTGCAACCCGTCTCCAGCAAAAGAAGATCGACCTTATTTTCGACTTTTTCGCTCGTCAGATTACATCTGCTGCGCTTAAATTAACATCTGAGGGTAAATCTCTTGATTTTATGGCTCTTACCGGTGGATTAGCACGCTCGGAAGAACTGGTGAGACGTATCGAGTCTAATGTCACAGGCCGGTATCCGCTTGTCCTTGTTCCCGGCTCACTCGAACTTGAATCTCTGGCTGCAGGATGGCTCCGGGGAGTATATGAGCCTGAAACCCTCAGAGATTATGTTGAAGAACGTGATGCGTTGAGAGAAAAACGCCATGAAGAAAACCGGTTGATCGATACGGTTATTTTCGACCGTAAGATCATTTACCGTAAAAAAGATGCGCCGATAGTATCGCTGGATGAGTTGATCGACGCTACATTTATGAGCGTCAAAGAGCATTATACGCCGACAATAGGCATTGTGGGTGCAAACAACGAGGAAGCCATTCTTGCTGCGAAAAGAGCTAACGAGGAAGGCAATTACCGTCTCGCCAAGTTTCAGCTTGTGGGGGATTTTGCCGAAATAAGTAAAATAGCTTATGACTTCGACCTCATCGTGGACAATGATAATTACACGATTGTGGATACGGACAATCCGATCGATGACGCTATAAAACTTTTGGAATCCGGCCAGGTGCAAATACTCATGAAGGGCGGTGTCAAAACCGAGAATATATTGCGCGGAGTATTTCATTTTCTCAAAAACAGCGGCCGGCTTCAGCGCGGGGAACTGATGTCACATGTTTTTGTAATGGACATCCCGGTAAGAAACAAGCTGCTGCTCATCACCGATGCCGCAGTCAACACCTATCCCGACGAATCGAAAAGAATCCAGATCATCGAAAATTCCCTCAAAGTCGCCGCAAATCTCAATCTGAAAAAACCCAAAGTCGCCGTAGTATCAGCCATAGAAAGTGTCAACCTGAGTATCGAAAGCTCTATTGAAGCCGAACGTATCGCAGAGCATTTCGCAGACCGTAACGACTGCATCGTCGAGGGCCCCCTGTCGTTCGATGTGGCTATGGACCCGGATATCGCTCATGAAAAGCACTATAAAGGCGAGATCGCCGGAACCGCAGACGTATTGATCATGCCTGATATCGATGCCGGGAATGTTCTGTACAAGTCGCTGACCACACAATCGGGAGCAACCGCGGCAGGCGTCATTTTGTGCGGGGACATGCCGATGGTACTTACCTCGCGCGGGGATTCGGCACGATCGAAGCTATCGTCGATTTCACTTGCGGTTAAGCTGTTGTTCGATTTGCAGAAAAAATAAAAAAAAACCAGGTACAAAGGAACAGAGCCAGAAGGGGAAAAGACAGGTACAAGGTATATGTTACAAGGAAATTGTAGGGGCAGACCCGTGTGTCTGCCCTGAATTTATTATGGAAAAAACATTGTCTGAACCATGATTTACCTGATTAAAGGATGATCATGATTTTTAAATCAAGTAATCAGGCAAATCAAGCGAATCAAGGTTCAGACATCCGAATGAGGGCAGACACACGGGTCTGCCCCTACATCACCTAACCAGAACCATCCTGCCGGTGGCGGTGTGTTTGCCTGCCTGCAGTCGTGTAATATAAATTCCCGATGAAACAGCGCTGCCGTTTGAGTCTTTACCATCCCATGATAATGTGTGTGTTCCGGCGGGCAGGTGATCGGCTTTCAGTTCGCGGATTTTCTGGCCTGCCATGCTGTAAAAAGTGATAGTGGCAAAACCTGATTCAGGCAGCGTAAACTCGATGGTGGTTGATGGATTGAACGGATTAGGATAGGTTTTTATTATGGGGAGTGTTTCCGGTGTTTGGTTTTCTTCATCGACAGAGGTTGTGATGATTTCCCCGGTGTATCGTGAAACGCCGTTGTCGGTACCGAACCAGATAGTGTTGTTTTCCTCAACTGCGATAGCAATGACATTGTTATCACACAATCCGCTGTTTTCGGTGTTGAATATTGTACACGTTTCACCGTCGAAACGGCAGACTCCATCGACAGTACCGATCCATTTAATGTTGTTGCGATCAACTTCGATGGAATAGAAAAGACTATTCGGTAATGGGGAATTTTCATAGTTAAATATTTCAATGGAGGTACTATCATATGCTGAAATTAAAGATTTTAAGTCACGTCTCGCAATATACCAGAGTTTACCTTCATTATCAATAACAAACGTTTTATTTGTTTCTTCAGATGATGGAAAACCTGTGCTCAACAAATATTCCCAGTCCTTGTCAGTATAACGAGATATTTCACCATTCTCATCAATACCATACGTATTTTTTGAATCTGTGGTAATAACTTTCTGAAAAAAATAGTTTTCAATTTGATTGTCTTTTATTGAAACTGAATATCCATAGGATGCATCCATCCATTCATAGTCAAATCCGGAAAACCATACCCTGTCCTGATTATCAACAATAACCTGTTTAATAAATGAATTGTATGAATTTTGATAACCGTCTATCTCATAAAAGACTCCTCCAAATGAGAATGGTAGTATTTCATCTCCATCATACATGATTCCAGCGTTTGCACCTTTCGTAATCCAAATATTATTGTTCGAGTCTGAGGCAATTCCTCTGCCTATGGATTCAAGATCAAGTAAATGAACGGTCCAGTTGAAATGATCATATCGGGTAAGCCCCTGTGATTCATGGCCGAACCATATGATATTGTCAGTATCTATAGTTATGGACCAAACGGTATTATAATACGGTCCATCAATTATTTTCGATTTCAAAAATTTTCCATTAAAAAACGAGGAAATACAGTAATTTCCACCGATCCACACTATTCCGTCATCATCTACGGTTATTGATCGTAAAGATGAATTGAAAAGTGAACCATCATGTTCATACACACGAACATGATTGTCTTCAATTAAATAAAGCCCATCATTTGTAGCAGCCCATATTTTATTGGGATGTTCCACTGCGATGTCATACAATCGTGATGTCGAACTTTCAAAAAGAACTTTCTCAGTCCAGAGTTCACCATCATAAGTTACCAACCGGCCGTTAAATGTTCCGCAATAAAGAGTATTTTCATCATCGACATCGAATGTGATAAAATTCATGTTATAAATATCATCGAATTGATTGTAATATGTCCATATTGATCCGTCAAAACTTACAATACCTTTATGCTCGCTGCCACACCACAAAATCCCATTCTTATCGACGATACCCGATGTCAGATACATACGATTTTCATTCCATGGAACAGTATATTCAGCCCAGGCAGAGCCATCAAAGGTTACAATATTTTTCCGCGATATAAACCATACGGTGTATTCTTTATCTATAATAATTGTATGAATAGTGTTGCCTGAAAAAAAAGAATCATTTGAGTAAAAATCCCACGATCCATTACCATAATGGAACACACCACTTGATGTGGCTATCCATTTTTCACCATCCAATCCAATAGCAATGTCATTGATCGATGTGTCGGTTATGCCATTGCTTTCGGAAAAACGGGTAAAGGTACCATCTAACGAATTATATATGAACAATCCTTCCATACCCCCACACCACAGTATATCACCTTCCGGACGTATGGTAGTTACATATTTAATTAAAGGCTTAGACCTGAATGTTTGCCATATTTCATCTGCACCGGTAATTGATATACCGAATAGGCATAAGAACGAACAAATGATAAAAATATTTTTATTCATATATTAATACGATTAAAATTAACTATCCCCGGTTTAATAAAAAACCGGGGATAGAAATAGTTATAAACTTAATACTTCAGATACCATTGGGAGTAGAAAAACACATTCTTGTCAACGTTTGCAAGATTATCAGTGAAAAATATTTTCTTTCTATCAGTACCACCTGAATCGTCATGTATGAGAGAATAAAGATA
>JAFGMP010000330.1 GCA_016927495.1 Candidatus Latescibacterota bacterium
ATACGGAAATATATCGATACCCTTTTGCCGGACGGTACATGGCAGGACATCGATTATGCCGATGAACAGCGATCCGGGTGGAAAACAGTCGAGCATCTCGGACATCTTAAAGAAATGTCCTTTGCTTATGCCAACCCGAAAAGCAGCCTCTACAACGATGAGAATCTTCTCAAATCAATATATCGCGGGCTGGATCACTGGCTGGCGAAACGTTATCAGAACTCGAACTGGTGGTGGAACGAAATCGGAGTTCCAAGAGCAATGCGTGACATTGAGGTACTTCTGAATAATCACCTTGATGAACAACGTCGCAACGGTGTAATCGAGGTGATCGGCCAATACAGGTTAAACGGTACCGGCGCAAACCTGATGTGGGCTGCCGAATTGGCTTTACATCACGGATGCCTGACCGAAAATTCCGTACAGGTAACGGAAGCTGTCCGGAGAATAGTTGCTGAAATCAACGTGGGTGCGCCGGAAGGCATTCAGGATGATAACAGCTATTTCCAGCATAGTTCACGGCTTCAGGTTTTTCACTACGGCAAAGCTTACCTGGATGTTGTCTGTAAACTGGCCTGGCAGTTACGGGATACCCCATGGGCGTTACCTGATGAAAAGCGTGAGATAGTGAGTGATTATATTGTGGAGGGAGTGCAGTGGATGTGCAGGGGAACCTATACTGTCCCCGGTACTATGGACCGTATGGTCAGCCGTAAGAACAGCCTTCAGGCGGCAGATATGCGGCCGCTTATGAGACTTTGGCGTGAAGTAGATCCCCGCCATAAAGATGAAATCGATGCCTTTCTGAACCGTCAGGAGAGCAAGGGTATGCAGCTGACCGGATTTCGTCATTATCCTCGTAGTGATTTCACCGTCTATCACCGACCCGGTTTCAGCTTTTTCGTAAAAACCATATCGAATCGGACACTTGCAACCGAAGCCATCAACAACGAAAACCTGAAAGGTCAGAATCTTCACAGCGGCGACCACTATCTGCTTCGTGACGGCGATGAATATAACAATCTGCAGCCGGTATGGAACTGGGAATTTCTTCCGGGTGTCACTCTCGCCGAAGGCGCTCCCTCTCTCGAACGCCGGAGCTTTGTAGGTGGAATCGGAAATGGCACAAGCGGCCTCTGTGCTATGGATTATAGCCGCATTACTAAAGAGAAGCCACAGGATTCTTCCGAGCTTTCGGTCAGGAAGTTGTGGGCTTTTCACAACGATATTATTATCTGTCTTCTGAGTGGATGGAACTGTAAAGAATTAACAGGAAATCCATATACGGCGCTCGATCAATGCCGTCAGAAAGGCCCCGTGTGGGTGGGCACACATGGCGGGAATGTCGAGGAACTGCACAGCGGCAAGTATCGCCATGAACATGTCGAGTGGATATACCATAACGGTATCGCATATGCTCCGCTTAAACCCGTGGATGTAACACTGCAACTTGGCCCGGCGACAGGTTCATGGCACTCAATTAACTGGCAGTATGGGGAGGAGAACGTTACGGAACCCGTGTTTCTTGCGACACTCAATCATAAAGCCGAACCTTCATCCTCAGGCTTTGTTATCGCTCCGGGGACGAACAGGTGGGAAATACAAAACCTGCTGAGTGATTCTGTATGGCAGGTAGTCCGTAATGATGCCGAATGCCAGTGCCTGAAATTCGATGACGGTTTATGTATGGCCGCTTTTTACTCACCGGGCGCTGTTGAACCGGATAGCTTGTTAAAGCTGAGTGTAAACAAATCCTGCCTCGCGCTCTGGACAAACAGGGAGTTATGGGTATGTGACCCGACAAACGTGGGTTGCGTAATTACTGCCACATGGAGGGAAACAGAATATAGCGTAGAGTTACCTCCGGGAGGACAAGCAAAAGCAATCAGCATACAATGATCAAAAAAATGCAGGAATCATGAAAAACAATAAAAACATCAGTCTGAATTTAAATATCAGGGGAATCGATCAGTCCCCGACACTTGCAATCAATGAATTGAGCCGACAGTTACAATCCAAAGGGCAGACAATTTATCGTATGGGTCTCGGTCAATCACCGTTTCCGGTACCGGTGCCTGTCGTCGAAACCCTGAAAATGCATGCGCATGAAAAAGATTACTTGCCTGTCCAGGGTCTTGAGGAATTACGTAAAGCCGTCGCCCGTTTTCACCGTCAGAAAGACGATGTTGATATCAAAGCCAATAACGTTCTGATCGGTCCGGGATCGAAAGAGCTGATGTTTCTGCTGCAACTGGTGTATTATGGAGAGATTATTTTACCGACACCCTGCTGGGTATCATACGCTCCACAGGCTCAAATCATCGGAAGAAATATCAAGTATATACACACCACTTTCGAAAGCAAATGGAAACTAACTTCCGAACAGCTTGAAACGTTTCTTGCGGATGAAAATGATCAGTATAAACCGCGTCTGCTGGTTATTAATTATCCCTCGAATCCTGATGGCGTAACATATTCACTACAAGAACTTGAAAAAATTGCCCGGATTGCACGTAAATATGAAATGGTAATTCTCTCGGATGAAATTTACGGCCAATTGCATCATAAAGGGCAGCATGTTTCCATCGCACGGTTTTATCCCGAGGGCACAATTATCAGTTCCGGCCTGTCAAAGTGGTGTGGAGCGGGAGGTTGGCGTCTCGGGACATTCGCATTTCCATCATCATTCGACTGGCTGCTGGAATCCATGGCTGCGGTTGCGAGCGAGACCTATACATCGGTCAGCGCCCCTATACAATATGCTGCTGTCCGGGCTTTCAAAGGCGGGATTCAGATTGAGAGATACCTTTGCCATGTACGTCGCATCCTGTCATATATCGGTCAGCGATGCATAACAATGCTGGACAACGCAGGAGTTAAGGTGCATTCTCCTGACGGAGGATTTTATCTTTTTATCGATCTTTCTGAATTTTCAGAAAAAATGAAATCACGAGGAATAACGAACAGCAAAATACTCTGCGAAAAACTTCTCGAGGATACCGGTGTGGCAATATTGCCCGGCGTTTCATTCCGTCGCCCCCCCGAAGAATTAACCGCCCGTCTGGCATATGTTAACTTCAGCGGTCCAAAAGCGCTGGCTTTGAGTGAAACAATACCTCTCGATGAGAAACTTCCGGAAAATTTTGGTGATTTTTGCTGTTATTCCGTATTTCAGGCAATACAAAAAATAACTGATTGGCTGCAGAATCAATAATTGTATATTATAGTATCAAATTCTTCAATTCGTTCAGAATGACTAACATTTATGATTATTGTTTTATGTAATTAATGGTCAGACAATAAACGGTAGAATATGGCAAAAAATACACAGTTACATGATAATGCCACGGTTAAGATCAGTTATTCCTTCAAAAAAATCATGACCGGATCAGATTTATCACGCAGGCGGCTTCCCTTCATGTCGGCTGTAAGTGACAATCCGGGACCGGTTCTCTGGCTGACTGCCTGCGGTCATGGCGATGAGATTTGCGGTATCGTTATCATTCAGGAAATCTTCAAAAAAATACAGCGTAAGCTGCTTAACGGTGCGGTCTATGCTTTTCCACTTATGAATCCCATCGGTTTCGAGACCGCCTCACGGAATATCACCGTAAGCCGCGAAGATCTCAACCGGTCATTCCCCGGCGCAATGACGGGAACACTGGGGGAAATAATCGCCAACAGTATTTTCAGTTCAATAATGGAAACATCGCCCACCCTGGTATTAGACCTCCATAACGACTGGATCAAATCCATCCCTTATACTCTTATCGACAGTAATCCCGGAGGCTCCCACAGAACAGTATATAAAAAAACGCTGGAATATGCCCGGCAGGCCGGATTTGTTTCAATTGTGGATACGGAAAAAATGACCGGCACGCTGTCCTATAATCTCCTTATGAATGATATACCGGTACTGACTTTCGAGCTGGGCGAATCCTATGTCATCAACGAACAAAATGTTGAGTACGGATTAAAGGCCGTCTGGAATATCCTCGCATTCCTGAAAATGACCAAACCTATAAAAGAGCATTTCAGTTATCCGACACTACCTGCCTACAGGGCCGGAAAATTACTCCGATACTCAGATAAACCCTACAGTACAAAGAGCGGTATTATCAGATTCATGGCCAAACCCGGAGATGTGGTCACAAAAGGCAAACCGATTGCCAGGATCGTAAACGCCTTCGGCAAACACCAGGAAACGATCAGGGCACTCGAGGATTCAATAGTTCTTGGGCATTCGGATTCATCGGTTGTGTTTCCGGGTATGCATATCATGGCGTTCGGTATACCGTAAAAAATCTGTTATATATCATTTATACATACAATTAAGCATAATTTTCAAATCAATTTTCCACTTTACCCTTTTCCACTTTACCCTCAAAACACCCGAATCTTTCTCAGTCTGTGCCCTTTCCCGAAATACACATCTTTCCCGACAATCGGCCCGGCGATATCAAACGATTCTTCCTGGAAAACAATCTCTTTGATGGTCAGCTTCCTGGGATCGAGACGGTAGAAACATGACGAAGTGAAACCATACAGTGCGCCGTCAGGTCCGTTTTGAAGACTGAGATCGAGGGGATGCCCCTGAGGAAGCTCCACAAACGACACAAACGACCGTGAATCGGGATCGAACACAAATATCACGGGTCCATTGTCGCCGGTAGCAGTGCCGTAAAGCCTGCCGTCCCTGCCGGTACAGAGCGCGTTGAATGTCGACACCGGTCTGTCGAGGGTGCCCTCCCATACCTTTTCTTCGGCTTCGTAATCCCAGAGGAACAGCACAGCCTGATCGACTTTGGGTTTGGTGCCCGAACCGCCGTAAATTGATGTTCCCACAGCTATCAGCTTCTGTTTTTCAAGATATGCCATCGTATAACAGCTTCCGTCACCGGCGATTCGGTAATATGCTTTCTTTTCCCCGGTTTGAGGGTCGTAGCATGACAGCGGTCCGCCCCAGAGGCCGTAATCGGGAACCGAGGCAAGCCAGACTCGTCCTAGCGGCCCTGCAAGAGTCGATCGGGGACGGTATGAGATGTCATCGATACGGTCCAGTTCACGGGGGTTGTTTTCTTCCCCGGTTCCATAACTATAGGGTCTTGCCGGATCATAGACCGAAACCCGTGCGCCGGGATATGAGGAGATATAGATACTGCCGTCCAGTGTGGCCATGGAGTAGGCCTCGCCGGCCGCTGCGGAGCATTCCCCCATATCGGTCATATCTCCCGTGCTTGGACTATAGCGGAACAGGTGAAGCGGCAGAATACTCGAACCGTAAATGTTGCCGTCCGGCCCTTTATGAAAGCAGAATATATCGGTTCCGGCGGCTTTATAATCGAGATCGAAAGTTCTGATTTCCCCGTCTGCGGTTTTTACTTCGAGTTTACGGTAAAGCTGCTGTGCCGCATCGGCAAATGTGAACGATATTCCGCTTTGAGGTCTGTCGGGTACAATATTCGGCGGAATGGTGTCGACCGGAATGGCATCGAATCCTTCGATACGATAATTCCCAAGGCTGGATTGGATGTATACCCGGTTATGCGGCCCCTGGACAAGGTTGAATGTATCTTTGTTTTTCTCCGCTATCGGGCCCACAGTATCTTTTTTGCCCGTTTTCGGGTCAAAAACCACAAGGTGCGGGCGAGTCATCATAATTTTATTGCAAATATAACCATCAGTATTGACTATCGGGTAATTGTACATGTCGACCTCGTCCATACGGCCGTGGCGGGTGAACTCCCCGGTTGCGGTATTGTAGCTGGTAAGGTCTGCGGTGCCGTAACTGCCGATCCAGATGATACCGTCCTCATCTTCGATTATAGCGCAAGGGAAACTGGCGTTATTCGGATTAATCGCGCCGAGATCTTCGAATAATTCCTTCTCCGGGTTATAACACAGGAGATGGCCCGCATATGCCGCACCGACATAGAGCCTGCCCGACCTGCTCATAAGCGTCGCTGTTGGATAGTTTGCTTTCTCAACCTCAGTGACAAACTGTCTCAATTTCCCCGTTTCGGGATCTATAGCGAGGACAAACAGGTTTTCGGCATTCTGCCCCATGGTAGCGTATATTTCAGGATTACCATTCCTGTTGGTGCCCTCATGCAGACGCACCCAGTTGACCGAACTGACCGGTGTACCGAGATCGATTATTTCCGGAGGACCGGAGAGTTTGAAAATGGGTGTGCTGCAGCTAATAAAAAATGCTATGATCAGACATGAAATCGTAAATATATAGCGTGCTGACATATTGAGTTTTCCTTAATAGTGGATTTATATAACATCGACTTATTCATTCTCCAAAAATCACATGAACCGGAATATCCTGTTTCACTCTTTGAAAATATATATTCCGATCTCTTTTCTCAGGAACTATGACAATCATATCATGTTTATTGATCTTATCAAAAGGAAGATCGCCCGGTACACGCCATTCCTTTTCCAAAGACCAGTCGGTGATTTCACCCGGCGCATGAATAAAGAGTTTGTCAGGCTTATTGTCTGATAATTCGATTTGTTCATAGCTGACCTCCCGAGCCCCAAAATCGATCAGCGCCGACTTTTTCACCGCTATGCCATACGGTTCGAAAGTGTACCGGACAAAACGTTTACGCCACCGCATGAGAGGAAGAGCTTCCGCTATCGACTGCGCCGTGAATGCAACTGCCGGGTCATCACCGGAAATTTTCCACGATGAGCCCCTGACACATTCTTCATTCACAATTCGTGCTAACGTCGCTCCGGCGCTTCTGACATACGTGTCCGGATTGGTAAGCAGATCACGGTAGAACTGCCAGGATTTTTCACCTGGCCATGGCCCCGGTGATGCACATGTCCAGTGTATCAGCCAATCGCCGTGAAGAGAATTTATAATTCTGTTTTTAAACCTGTACGATGGGCGGTCACCGCCTCTTGACCACTCAATCCTGAAATCGTTATTCACCTTTGGTTCGATTTTATTGTCCTGTAAAAGTTTATCGAGTCGGCCGCCGGGACGGACCGATATGGGATAAATAACATCTGCTAATTCGAGTGCTACCCGGTCACGTATTTGCCATGTCGCTTTCTCAGTAAGTTTTTTTCCTGAAAGTTGCTGTATGAAATGAGGTTGTGTTCGTGAACAATCAAAATTGTAGTTTTCGAGAATGTCATTAAATGCCTTTTTTCCCTCACCGTTTTCAGAATGCCGGACAATAAGTTCGATATTTAAGCCCAAAGTCCCGGCAAGATACGTTGTGAGACTCCAGGGTGACGGTTCGGTGCTGCAGACGACTGTGTTGTTTTTTTCTGCGAATTTCTTTATTGCGTATACCGTTGCCTGAACCCATGGATCGCTGCCGATTGGATATTTGCTATGAGCTGAATTAAGAAAAAGTATTTTCATTTTTTCAATTCTATTTAAAAATTTTCATTTTTCATAAAAAAACTTTGTAAAATATGGATTGATTCCATATTAATAAATAGTTAAACTTAATAAAACTGAAAAATTCCTAAAAAAGCTTAACACTATGCGATTTAACATAAATTTTTAAAAATTATCTCACATATGCATTGTTTGACATCCGAATTTTTTAAAAATTTAATCATCAAAGAGGAGATGTAACCATGAGACGAGCAGTCAGTGCATGTATTGCCGTATGTATTTTATTAACGTTTGTTGTGCCTTTGTTCGCCGAAGTTGCGCTTGAACCATTTACCTATACTGAGAATTTCGAAACCCGGACTCTCGGGGCATGGGCATCGTACCCGTTCTGGCAGGATATTGCGTACGATCCTAACTTTCGGGTAAACGAAATGGTGCCCGGCGACCCCAATATATCCATCGAGCAAAAGGTCACTCCCTATACCAATGTCGATAACTATGCAGGCGCACAGAAACTGCTCGATATGTATCTTACTCCCGGTTCTTCGGTTACCCTCAGATATTACCTGAAAACCAATCTTCCGGTGGAATATTTCAAAGTTCGGTTTGCGGCAGGTAAATACGGTAAAATCGACTGCACGGTTTCCGATCCTCAGTTGAACCGGTGGGTATGGCAGACTGTCACTTACAATGATTTCGTACGCGAAAACTCCTGTCTCGCAGGCCAGGACAAAATCAAAATTAATGCCCTTGCCGTACTGGCAAAAATCCCATCCGCCGACCCCGACATGCCGATATACCTCGGACTCGATGACATAACCTTCAAAGGCAAACGCGCCACAGCGTTTCAGTTTGAAGAACCAAAAATGTATAAGCTTGCCGAATGGAAACCCTATATACCGAAAGCTCAGTATTACAAGGGCGATACATTTAACCTCAGCGGGTACTGGCCGCTCGATGCAAAGGAAGTTCTTCTGTCGATCGTTTCCTATACGGACACAACAAAAACGCTATATACATCGAAATTGAATAAAAAAAGTGAGATATGGTCGCTGAATCCGATGAAGATAGATTTCCCCGAGGGTTTCTATCTTGGAGTGCTGCGCGCTTCCGACGGCAGAACCATCATATCGGATACCGAATTTACCATGCATATCGCACCGAAAGATATCGGCGGTAAACACCCGCGTCTACTGTTCGATAACGTAAAGAAAGTAAAAATGAATGCGCTGCTGAAAGAAGATAAATTTCAGACTGTATACGAAGGCATAAAGGAAAATGCAGCGAGCCAAAGAGAAAAAATACCGGTAGAAAGCCTCGTTTATGACCTCGATCAGTTCCCGGATGAGAACTGGCTGCCGACATGGTCTGCATGGGGATCGCATATTTACCATACCGACAGCGCCCTCTTATGGAATTCGCTTGCTTATATGTTCCATAACGACAGGGAAGCCGGCGAGTATGCAAAGGATGTACTTGTCCGTCTGTCAGCCTGGCCGGACTTTACACATCCCTGGCAGACAAAACGGGGAAGGTTCAGCGAGCATCGTACCGGTTCGTGGTCACATCGTGTCGCTTTAGCGTATGATCTGACCTATGATCTTATGACCGAGACCGAGCGAACACAGGTGCGGCGAGCGCTTAAGGAATATCTTGTCAAAGGCGCGTTCAAGACATATGTGGAGAACGATAACATCACGGGAAAAACATCAAACTGGCTTTGCATGATCACCGGCGGTTCGCTGATGCTGCAGGCCGCAATGTTCCAGGACGGTCCCGATGTTGAAAATCTTGAGCCGTATTTTTCGGGAACTATGATGAAATATTTCACATTTATTCAGCGTGTTACCGACTCAAAAGACGGCGCCTGGGGTGAAGGACTTGGATACAATAATTACAGCTTCCGTAACATGTCCCAAAGCGCACCTTCGCTTATGAATGTATTCAATATCGATGTTTCGGGGCCACTGTACGGTTCATATAACGAATACATCTGGGCTGGACTGGTTAAGGACCGGCAATATTTTTATTACGGAGACTCGGGCGGCAATCTTAATCCCCTCGATGCATGGGCATGGCTTCTCGACAGACAGAAGGACCCCCGTCTCGGCTGGTTCTACAACTATCTGAAATATGGTAAGGTTGAATCAAATACCAAAGACAGCGTCCGTGACGACCGGGTTACCTATAAAAAGAATCAGGACTTCGAGGATGTATTGTATGAAACGGAAAATGTACCTCAGGATGACCCGTTTGATGAAAATCCGGTAAAAGTATTCAGGGAAGTTGGCACTACGGTATTTAAAAGCGGATGGGAAACCGATGACTTTGTGTTTGTCATGAGAACCGGCGCTTTTTATAACCACCAGCATATCGATCAGGGATCATTCTGGCTTGCCGACCGCGGCAGCATCTTCATGGAGGAGCGGCACAACAGCACATACTATGATGATCCCCTGTATCAACCGTGGTATACCCAACCGGTCGGCCATTCGACGATCCTCATCAACGGTAATCACCAGAGCCAGCGTGTGGGTGACCATCTTGTTTTTGCGGAAGGTTTTGACGATTACGCATTCATCTACGAATTTTTAGACGGTGATAATGTCTCGTTCAGTTCGGGCGATATCGGCAGGCTGTACTGGGACAAAGTCAAATGCCTGAGAAGAAATGTTCTTTTTTTGAAGCCTCGTACGGTCCTTATGCTCGATACGGTCGTTCCCGGAGCACGTGATGTGGATATGACGCTGCTTTACCAAACCGAACGTCTCGGTGATATTATCGCCGGTGAAGACTATTCGACCATTTCGAAGGACGGCAATACACTGTATATCATGCATCTGACCCCGGATAAAGTCGATGCAGTTTCGGTGGAGACGCCGCATTACCTCTACACGCTTCAACGTCAGAAACCGCTTGTTAAAGAGGGTATGCTAACGGTGACTGCACGGACAGACAAAACACCGATGGTCATGGCAAATATCCTGACATCGACAACCGGTACAATGCCGGATGTAACCTATAAAGAAGGTGACGGTTATATGAGCGGTTCCGCAAGCGGAACACCGTTCGCGTTTTCCTCACGGCCCGGAATGCGCTATGACACCGGTGAATTCGGTACCGATGCGGCTGCTATTTCCTGGAACGGAGCGACCGTTTTTGCGGCGCTCTGCACCGAACTTGACCGTAATGGCAATCTGCTTGTGAAATCGGAGAATCCGATCACATGCCAGGTTTCAACTGCCGGTTTCAAATACAGCCTCGGTGAAGACAGTGAAATTACTCTGGGTGTTACTTCGAAACCACAGAAGGTTTCCGTAAACGGTAATCCGATTAAAGAGTTCAGGTATGATGATGCACTCAAAGCATTAGTGCTGACACTTCCCAAAGGTGAAGGCGTATTGAGCTTTTAATAGCCATCACTCATTATTCAATAACATGATAAAATGGATTTTTTATTACGGGCAGCCAAAAAGGTTGCCCGTAATATTCCAGTTTTTAAAATTACTATAACATATACGCAAAGGAAACGGTACAATGAAATCTGTCGTGGTTTTCCTGATTACGGCTATAAGCATCGGTTTAACCGGGTACCCGTGTTATGCCGATATAGTACTGGAACCCTTTTCCTATCAGGAGGACTTCGAAACCCGTGAGCTTTCTGCATGGGCGTCATACCCGCTCTGGCAGGACACTGCATATGATCAGAATTTCCGGGTAAATACCATAGTACCTGGCGATCCGAATATCTCGGTTGTTCAGTACGTAACGCCCTATACTAATGTCGATAATTATGCAGGCGCCCAGAAAGAATTTGATATCTATCTGGTTCCCGGATCGAAAATTTCGCTGAGATATTACCTGAAAACTAACCTGAATTCCGAATTTTTCAAAGTCAGACTTGGCGCCGGCCCCGATAAAAAGGTTGATTACACAATCTCTAATCCTCCGACAAACCGCTGGGAATGGATAACGGTTAGCTTTGAAGATTTTGTCAGAGAAAACCCCCGTCTCGCAGGATATAACAGGATAAAAGTTAATGCTCTGGCGGTTCTTGCTAAATTCCCCGACGCCGATCCTACAATGCCTATCTATTTGGGGCTCGATGATGTTACGGTAAAAGGCGCACAGGCAATGGCGTTTAAATTTAAAGAACCGAAAATGTTCAAACTCAGCGAATGGAAACAGTACATTCCCGACAGGCACTACCTGAAGGGTGAAACACTCAATCTTGAGGGTGAATGGCCGCTCGATGCCGACCGCGTGATACTCAAACTAAGATTGTTCACCGAAGAATCAGGCAAAGTCCTGTATACCGGAGACCTGAAGAAAAAAGGGGATCTCTGGAACACATCATTCAAACTTTCCTACCCCGAGGGGCTTTACGGGGCAACACTCGAGGCTTTCAAAGGTGATAAAAAATTGTCGGAAACCGAATTCACCATTGTTATCGTTCCGCAAATTGCCGCTGGAAACCATCCGAGACTCTGGTTCGACAACGAAAAGAAACAATGGATTGTAAACCGTCTCAAAAGTGACCGCTTTAAATGGGTTGCCGATGATTTTACAACCAAAGCGAAAGAGGAACGTGAGAAAACACCGATTGACAGCATCGTTTTCGATATCGATCAGTTTCCCGATGAAAACTGGATACCCACACTCACTGCATGGTCATCAGGCAAAATTCATGTCTGGAGAGCCGGAGTTTTATACAATGCACTTGCCTATACATTTAATGGCGACATCGAAGCCGGAAATTACACGAAAGACCTGATGGTAAAAATCAGCGAATTCCCTTACTGGCTGCACCCGTGGATGATCAAACGAGGCCGCAATATTTACTATCCCGTCGGAGAGTTAGGGATGGACCTTGCCATCGGTTATGACCTTGTGTACGATCTTATGGATGATAATGAACGCAAACTTGTGCGTTCGGCCCTCATGAAAAATATAGTACTTGGCTGCCACAAAGGATATGTCGAGGATGATCTGGTGACCTCGAATTCATCCAACTGGGTGGCGCATATCACCGGCGGATCACTGATGTGCCAGACGGCGATGTACAATGACGGCCCGGATGTAGTGCAACTCGAACCATACTTCACCGGCGCGCTGCTCAAAGATTACGAGCTTGTCCACAACACCATAGACCGTGACGGCGCTTACGGAGAGGGTTACGGATACTACAATTTCACCATGTTTTCATGGAGTCAGAGCCTTCCGGTACTTGAAAATGTCTTTAATATCGATATGTCGGCACGGATACACCGTTCATATAACGAACTTATCTGGGCGGGGATCATAAAGAATAAAGAGACATTTTATTTTGGTGATTCCGGTGGCAATTTACGTCCGCTCAATAACTGGGCTTGGCTGCTTCCCAAATACAAAGATCCACTGCTTGGATGGTTTTACAATTTTATGAGGGATCAAAGCAGTTCAATTAGACAACGGTCTCTCAATGATGTGATGTATGAAACTGAGGATGTTCCTCAAAAAGATCCGTTTGATCAAAATCCGGTCAAAGTTTTTAAAGATGTTGGCACCACGGTGTTCAAGAGTGGTTGGGAACCCGATGACTTTGTGTTCGTGATGCGCACCGGCCCCTTTGTGAATCATCAGCACATCGATCAGGGTTCGTTCTGGCTCTCCGACCGCGGAAGCCTGTTTATCGAGGAGCGTCACGGCAGTTCATACTATACCTGTCCGCTGTATCAGTCACACTACATCCAGCCTATCGGTCATTCAACCATTCTTATCGACGGTAACCATCAGAGCCAGCGTGTGGGCGACCTTCTCTATCATGTAGACGGTTTCGATGACTATGCATTCATTTACCACTTTCTCGATGGCCGGGAGACGGCATTCACATCAGGCGATATCGGCAGGCTCTACTGGGGAAAAGTGAAAAATATGAGAAGAAACGTGCTCTACCTGAAACCACGTACGCTGCTAATGCTCGATACCGTGGTACCTGCAGAAAAAAATGTCGATGTGACCTTACTGTATCAGACCATGAGCCTGGAAAGCATAATCGCGGATAATAACCGTTCAACTATTACCATTGATAAAAAAGACAAACTGATCGAAGATCCGAATAAATACCGCGGCGAGGTAACCCGTGCGGTTTCAGTTCCAACCGACAGAAATACACTCAACATTCTACATGTATGGCCTGAACGACGTGAAGTCAAATCGGTCGAGACGCCGCATTATCTCAATACACTGCTGAACCAGCGGCCGCTGGAACGTGAGGGGATGCTCACCGTTAATGCGCGGACATCCGGTAAACCGCTCGTTATAGCGAATTTACTGACCACAACAACCGGTGAAGAACCGGATGTGACCTATGATTGTGGTGACGGATATATTTTGGGTATGAGCGATAATACGCCATTCTGTTTTTCCACCCGGCCGGGGGAAATGTTTCAGTGCAACGATTTTACAACCGATGCATTGGCTGTTCGCCCGACAACACAGACTTTGTTTGTGGCACTCTGTACGAAATTCACCAATGATAAAGGTTTCTCGCTGGATTCGGACAGACAGATAACCTTTGAAATGTCGTACACGAAACCGGACTATGTCTCTGTTATGAAATACTGTGTTGCCGAAGAGAGTGCGGTCAAAATCGGTGTTCCAAAACCGTTAGAAAATGCTTCAATAAATGGCATGCTACTGGAATCATCTGCAATCACCGGTAATCGAAGGCTAATCACCGTTACGCTTCCTGCAGGTGAGGGGGAAATTCAATTATCGATGATTAAATAAAGGTGTAAATCAATGGTAAATAAACACTCACCCCCTCAATTCTCCTCTCTCACGCACGAAAGGGGGGGAAGGTCACGATCAGATTTCGTCGATAAACTTTTACGTTAAATATTTCCCCTCTCTAACGGTTAGAGAGGGGATCAAGGGGTGAGTTCGGGTTGGGATGTGGGATATTTATACCCCAACATAAGTATCGAGAAATTCTTAGAGTCTACTATTTAAAAAACGAGATTCTTCACTTCGTTCAGAATGACAACATATTAATAGAGTTTGGCAGAACATTCACAGGATTGCCATGAAAAAAACATTCTTGTATTTCATAGTCACATCCATCGCATTTTCGGTTTCAGTTAATTCTTGTGCCGAAACAGCATTGGAACCATATACTTATACTGAAAACTTCGAAACACAGGAACTTGGAGCATGGGCGGCGTATCCGCACTGGGAAGATACATCGTACAACGAATATTTCCGTGTCGATACTATGGTCCCCGGTGACTCCAACATCTCTATCGAACAGGTAGTGACACCGTACTCGAATGTAGATAATTATGCCGGAGCACAGAAACTGCTCGACATGTATCTCATTCCCGGCTCATCCATTACACTTCGTTATTACCTTAAATCACACCTTCCTTTTGAATTCTTTAATGTCCGGCTCGCAGCGGGAACGGACGGCAGCGTCGAATATTCCATCAAAAATCCTCCGACAAACCGATGGGTATGGCTCACAATATCATTCAATGATTTCATAGAAAAAAATCCACGGCTTTCCGGCAAAGACAGGATAAAAGTCAATGCGCTTGCCGTGCTGGCAAAACTTCCGAACGGCGATCCAACAATGCCGTTTTATTTCGGTCTTGATGATATAACGGTTAAAGGTGCCCGGAGTATGCACTTCCGTTTTGCCGAACCGGAAATGTATAAACTGTCCGAATGGAAGCCATATATACCATGTCAACCCTATAATCGCGGCGATACATTCACGCTTTCGGGAAGCTGGCCCCTCGATACGGACAAGGTGACACTCACCGTTACCTCATTTACCGGCCGGGAAAAACAATTATTTGTTGCCGACTTACGCAAAGAAGGGGCTTTATGGTCTTTGAACCCGCAAAAACTTTCGTATCCGGAGGGACTGTACCTTGGAACACTCAAGGCATACAGGGATAATGAGCAGCTTTCGGAAACCGAATTCACCATTCATATAGCGCCGGATACAATCGGTGGCAAACATCCCCGCCTGTGGTTCGACAGTTCGTCGATAGAACAGGTGAAAGCGAAGATGAACAGCCCGAAATTCGCCACATTGGCTGAAACCATTTCAGCACAGGCAAAACAATACCGTGAAAACAATCCTGTCGATAATATTGTTTTCGATATCGATCAGTTTCCCGAAGAAAATTGGCTTGCTTCACTGGACGGATGGTTTGACCGTGTGGGAGTATGGCGCTGGAGCATTTACTACAACACGCTGGAATATACGTTTTACGGCAATGAAACTGCCGGTTTGTACGCCAAAAAGATGCTCGTCAAACTGTGTTCATTCCCGTACTGGGTGCATCCGTGGTTTAACAAACGGGGACGGTTCACCTATTACCCTCTCGGTGAGGCCGGAACGGAATTTGCCCTCGGTTATGACTGCCTGTATGGCTTGATGACAGAGGATGAGCGGAGGCAGGTTCGCGAGGGATTCAAACGCAACCTCATCGATGGTGTGCACCGTGGTTATGTGGTCAACAACCTGACGACGAACGATACCTCGAACTGGGTGTCAAACATCGCAAGCGGCTCCCTCATGTGTCAGACAGCGATATACGGGGACGATCCCGAAGCACAAACGCCTGAACCATATCTGACCGGTGCATTATTCAAGGAATACAGCCTGATACAAAAGGGATTCGGTGATGACGGCGGTTATGGCGAGCCGAACGGCTATTATTACTTTACCATGGACGGTCTTCATGAGGCTCTTCCGGCAATAGAGAACGTATTCGGAATAGATATGTCACAGAAACTCCACCGTTCATACACCGAGCTGATCTGGGCGGGAAACATACAAAACAAGTATACTTACTATTTCGGAAAATCCGGTGGAGAGCTAAGACCGCTTACAAACTGGGCATGGCTTCTCCCCAAATACAAAGATCCGCTTCTCGGTTGGTTTTACCATTACATGAAAAATGGCGAAACCCTTATGGATGCCATTTACGA
>JAFGMP010000331.1 GCA_016927495.1 Candidatus Latescibacterota bacterium
ACACCATATTTTTCATAGTTTCTAATCCTTCATAATTAGTTCAAAAATATTAAAGTATGTTTTAATTTCGAACTTGTAATTTTATGAATCATTTGGATATATCTTAAGCAAATATATCATGAGAAGTCTTAAAAGCAAGTATTTTTCTTGGCAGGTGTTTCGGTCTTTTCATTAAAAAATTATTTCGATACACATCGAACTGCTTCAGGATGTAAAGTACTGTTTATGGAAATTTCCAAGGATTGTGATATCGAATTAAACCTGCAGGAATATAAAAAAGTGGGATAAATTCAAGAAGAGGGGATATTTCACGGTATCCCCCCCTATTCTCTTCATTACAATTATTTTATTTACATTCAGTTGCAGAATCTCGATCACTTGATTGCGAATAAAAATCAGACAGAATCCGAGGCAGAAAAAGGAGTGAAGTATTCATTGCCTTACATTGTATAATTCGATCCGGTCATGTCAATTCACTGAGGTTTTTTTAGATATCCACAAAACTCGTATTGTAAACAGAATAACGCCTGTGGTTCGATTTATTTTCCGCATTTTCTCATAGCTTATCTGAGCGGTCTGCTCGTTATCAACCCGATACCGCGTCCTTTAATTCCGACTGCGTTGTAAAACATATAAAAGGTGTCGGACGGCTTATAATAAACGAGCGAAATTTTGTGAGCGTATTTCTCATCGAGCCCTCCGGGATGGCCACCGCTTTTATAGAGCGGTTCAGGATCTACTGTCCATTCAAGAAGATCGTACGAGTATGCCGCCATGATATGTGCACCCTCCCTGCCAACACCGAAAAAGAACATCACCCAATGATCGCCGTCGCGGTACACCTTGCCGTCGGATGAAAATTGCTCGTTATAACTCGCTTTCGGGCCATGCGGAATAACCGGATTATTGCTGTGACGTCGCCAGGTGATGAGATCGCCCGAGAAAGCGGCGCCCATTTGTTCGACCGAACCGTTCGCTGCATTATAGAAATTGTAAAACTGCCCCTCATGTTCTACAAGCCATGGCTGATAAATACAATCCTTCTCCCATTCACCGCAGTCCTGCTGGTACACGGACAGGATTGGGTTATCGCTCGCCCGCGACCACAGGATGCCATCTGCGCTCGACGCAACTCCTTCGTATCCAGGACGGAGTTCGTAGCCGCCCTGCAGCGGATAGGCACCATAGAGAGACCAGTAACGCCCGCCATGACTTTTCAGTAACCGTATGTCTTTTAAACCGTATGATCTATAAAGATAGGCACCAAGAACAACACCGCCGTGATCAAAATCATCTTTTTTACCATAACCCATGGCAAGACGGAAATTTTTCCAGTGTATGAGGTCGTCGCTCTCGGCGATAAACGACTGTTATCCGACGCCGTCGTACCCGATAAATGTCATGAACCAGCCGTTGTGCTCCGGTATCCGGAACACTGTCGGAACATCGGTCATGTGGACCTTTTCAAAACCATCGATTCCCGGTGAGGGGCTGATGACATAGTCCGGCCAGTAATGCCAACCGCGGAATTTCTCAGACCAATCGCGGGCCTGTTCCATTGTTACCGGATCAGCCTGCACCACATGATGGGAAAGGCTGAGACCAATAACCAGCAATGAAGCTAAAATTAACCTGATACTGTTCATAAAAAATAATTTATTCATCATTTCTATTTCAAACTCATGGGGATTATATAGTAAATGATATTTTTGTAAGAACGAATGATATATACTCTTTTTTCTTTTGGCAAGAATTTACTGTTTGCTTACGCAGCTTTTATGCTCTCACCCCGCAGGCGATCAATAACATCTGCCAAAGTCATTCATTATTTCTTGACATATAATATATGGTTGAAAATGGTATGATATTTTCATTAAACTATAGTCAACACCTTATCTTTCATATGAACAATAATTCCCGGAGGGCTTCAATGAAAAATCTACAGATCGATTTGCTATCTTTTATCTTAATTCTTATTCCTTCAATGGCTTTTTCCCAAAATGCTATTACTCCCGGAGAATTCATTGTAGAACCTCCTACACTCGTATGTGCAGGATTCGAATGGATTGTGAAAGGGGACGACAACCGGAATGCAACAGTGGATGTCACGTTCCGAAAAACGGGTGATGCCACATGGAAAAACGCGCTTCCGCTTCTTCACATCGGCGGCGAGCACATTGTTCATGAGGTGGTGGCAGTGGATTACACAGCGCCGAATATGTTTGCAGGAAGCATATTCGATCTCGAACAGGGAACCGAATACGAATGCCGTCTTGAAATGAAAGATCCCGACGGGATAACAGGAAACACGGTCAGGACAGTTATGGTGAAAACACGACAGGAACCGAAAATTCACGAAGACGGTCGTGTGCTCCATGTCTATCCGCCCGATTACAAGGGTCAGAAAGAGGAGCCGTCATTCATCGGACTTATGCATGCCTATTACGGCCCCGGGAGAAGTCTCTGGGGATCAGGCGGTGAACACGGTGCCCAGCCCGGCGACATCATCCTTATTCACGGTGGTGTCTATAAATCGGATCGCCTAACATACTACGAACCACTGTGGATGCATTTCCACGGCGCTTATACGCTCACGAAAAGCGGTACGCCAGAAAACCCCATCGTCATTCGGGGGGCCGGTGACGGCGAGGCAATATTCGACGGCGACGGGGTATACCGTATGTTCGACGTCATCTACGCCGACTACACCCACATCGAGGGCATCACCATCAAGAATTGCGATGTGGCAATTATGGCCGGACTGAAATTCGCCCATGGATGTCAGGAACTCGTTGTCCGCAATTGCCATATGGAGGACGTGGGCTGTGGTATCAACGCCCAGTATGGCGGCAGTCGTAATTTTTTCATAGCAGACAATGTGATACTTGGCAGGAAAATCAACCTTCCGGGATGGACCGAGACCTGGGCCGATGATTCCCTGCGGGCTCCACTTGTCTCCTTTATCGGAATCGACATAAACGGAAGCGGTCATGTGGTCTGCCACAATTATCTCGCATACTTCCATGATGGCATTGATATAACCGAACAGGGACCGACTGAGCGCGAAGACTGGAAAGTGTGCTCCATAGATTTTTACAATAACGACATGTACCTAATGTCGGATAACTTTATCGAGGCGGACTGCGGCTCGCACAATATCCGTGTTTTCAGAAATCGTGGATTCAACGTGGCTGCGGGTGCCCTGTCGGCGCAGCCCATCTATGGTGGACCCTGTTACTTTATTCGCAACATCGTCTACCATGCACCGCGGGGAGGAGCATTCAAATATAATATCTACCCTATCGGCGTGCTCACCTACCACAACACGCTTTGCTCGGAGTGGGCGGGATCGCCCCCGTTTCAGAACACCCATCTGCGAAACAATCTTTTTCTCGGGACAGACACACCCAAACGGCCAATCCTGAATGTCAGCACCTACACAAGCAATACGACCTTCGATTACGATGGATATAGGCTCAACCGCAATTCAGAAACACAGTTCATGTGGCGTTCTCCCGGCGGGGGAAAAGTCATCGATTACGAGCTAAAAGATCCGCTTGGTGGTTCCTTTGCCACGCTTGACGAGTTTTTCAGGGTGACATGCCGCGAAGAGCACGGTGTTATTCTGGATTACGACATCTTCAGAAAGGTGAGCCGTCCCAACCCGGAGAAAACCAATACAATTTATGACCCGAAGGATTTCGATTTCCAGCTTGTGCCCGGTTCGAAAGCGGTTGATGCCGGATGTATGCTTCCGAATATTAACGATAATTTCACCGGCACAGCACCCGATCTCGGTGCATACGAAATCGGTCAACCGGAAGTTATCTACGGCCCGCGAACCGGGCGATAACGAAAAGGTGTAGGTATTAACTACACTTTTTGTATTTATTACCGGAATGATCAATGACAAAATATAAGACAGCTTAATTCAGATAGTACAGGAGGCCATATGAAACGCCGCGATATGATAAAAGTACTTCCATTATCATGTGTCGGAGCGCTTGTTTTGCCCGCAATTATTAGTTCGGCAGAGAAAAACCGCACATCATACTGGCATGAGTATCAGAAGACAGTTTTTAAAAAACTAAAAAAAATACATGAGACAGAGTCGGATACATTGCTCGAAGCAGCCCATAGGATTGCATACACAATTAAGAACGGCAGCACCTGCTGGTCCCAATGGGATCTCGGGCACAGCGTACACGAGGATATTTTTCCGGGCCGTCATGGTGATCCGGGGATTTTGACACCGGGTTATGATGCGAATAAAGCGAAAAACGGCGATCTGCTTCTTATAAATCTTTTCGGTGAGGCTCTTGAAGATCCACGCAAAAAAGGTATATTTGTAATTGGTGCCCAGGCACCATGGTGCGGGGATACGCCGGATGCTGAAAAACTCCTTTCGAAAAAACATCTCAGTTTCCGGATAAAGCCCTATTCGGATCTTTGGATTAATGTCTACCTGTCGACGCTGGGCCCTGAGATTTGGCTTCCCGGTGCACAATATCCGATGGGTGCACTTTCCGGTATTCTCGGTATGACGACATTCTGGATGATGAATGCCGATGCTGTCCGTATTCTCACGTCTGAGGGAATCGATGTCGATGTAAAAGGTGACGAACCGGAATTTGATTCGAGTAGCAATTATGTGAGCCTCGCTGAACCTCTCGGTGACCACTATTTCGAAGAGGTGATAAAGCAGATGGAACAGATCGAATCTGAAATGGGCACAGTTGAGAAAATTGCCGACACTGCAGTCACAACGATTCTTAACGGCGGTAAAGTTTATGTTTACAGCAAGTACTGGGAAGCGTTGTCTGTGGAGGCCAATACACGCCGGGGCGGACTGACCTGTTTTTACTCTGTTGACAGCAATGTACACAAGGACTATCCGGGAACAAACAAGGATTTTGTTATCATGGGAATCTATTCGCCGGATGATTCTGTGGATTTAGAGTACCTGAGCAGATTCAGGAAAGCAGGCAGTTCTGTGGCGTCAATAGGACCCGCTGAACGAGATAAAAAGTATCCCGAAAATTCAATACCTCAAAAGACTGATTATCACCTCGGTTACATGTGTGACACCTACGGGATATTGACAGTACCGGGAGTAAGGCGAAAGATATGCCCGACCTCGGGAGCGATAGTCAACCAAATGTTTTATGCTGTCTGCTTTAGAATGGCCGAGTTGTTTATCGAACGTACCGGTAACACACCGTACATCTATCCAAACGGTGCGATAGAAGGTCCTCCATATGCAGAGTTCGGCAGGGTTCACGCAGCAGGCAGGGCACGCGGCTACTGACTGAGATGATCCTCATTTTTCCCAATGATTAAAAAAGAGAGGCAGGATAGCAAATACCTTGCCTGCTGATAAGATCCATGAATGTCAGTTGGTATTTATTTACTGGCGCTGATCTCACAATCATACAAAATGTAACGATAAGCATACATAAAATCCTTGCCAAAAGAAATTAGCGTATGAAATATTCATGCATGTGCAATATTATTGTAATTTGTTAACTCTTATGAAGATGATATAGGGTATCCCCGTGTATGATCGAAAGTGACAATCAATTCCTGGTATGTTCAATTTACAATTATCTTCTTGCTGTATCGTTGATAATATTTACAGAGGTTTTTTTCCCTGCTGCCCTTGCGTCCGCAGCACAGGAAGCGGATGAATATGACAATAAGGTTATACATGCCATCCGTATTAACGAAAGAATCAAACTCGACGGCATTCTGAACGATTCTGTATGGCAGTCAGTCGAACCTACAACTGATCTTGTACAACGAGAGCCTGTCGAGGGACAGCAACCCCTTCAGAAGACCGAGGTTCGTTTCCTTTATGACTACGCTGCCTTATATATCGGAGTGATTTGCCATGATTCCGAACCTGAGAAAATTGTACACAACGAACTAGTCCGGGACGGCGCTGTTATGTATGATGACAATTTCCTCGTCATGCTCGACACATATTCAAACAAACGTACAGGCTGGTATTTCTGTATCAATCCAAACGGGGCAAAGCTCGACGCTGTGGTGACCGGTTTCAAGGAGTTCAGTACAGACTGGGATGGAGTCTGGTATGGCGAAGCGAAAATGCTCACCGACGGTTGGTCGGCGGAAATATCCATTCCATTCAGCACGTTAAGGTTTCCCAACACTGAAAAGCAGATATGGGGAATCAACTTCTGCCGCGTCCTCCCCCGGGATAACTTCATCCAGGATATCTGGTCAAGCTGGCATTTGAACGACGGTATGACCCAGCTCACCAAAGCGGGCAAACTTGTCGGTATCGAAGGTATAACGGGTAGCCGGCAAATGGATTTTGTCCCTTATGTTTCCGGAGCACAGGAACGGCTTGAGGGTAAGGCAAGAGACCTCTCCTTGAAATACGGTGCCGATATTAAGTACGGCATCACCTCGAATCTTACACTCACCCTGACAACCCATACAGACTTTGCCCAAGCGGAAGCGGATGAGGAACAAATAAATTTGACTCGTTTCAGTATTTATTATCCTGAAAAACGCAGCTTTTTCCTTGAAAGCGGGGAAATCTTCAGCTTTGCCGAAGGTGAGAAACAATCGACAATTTTTTATTCACGTACAATAGGACTGACCACTGATCGTGAACTTGTCCCAATCCTCGCAGGTGGAAAACTCGCCGGAAAAGCAAACGGTTACGAGATTGGTGTCCTCTCAATGCAGACAAAGGAGAAATCAGGCTATCCTTCTTCTAATTACAGCGTTTTCCGATTAAAACGAAATTTTTTGAGAAAATCGTTCGTGGGAATTATGGCGACCAATCTCAGTGAGAACGGAGATAACAGGAATCAGGCCGTTGGCATGGACTACGCCTTTAAAACTGACTCGTTTATGGAAAATAAGAACCTGGAGATCGACGGTTATCTTGCAGGTACATCGACAGAAGGGTTATCCGGAGATAACCTGTCCGGAAAAATCAAAATCCGCCTGCCGAATGATCTGTTCGACTACTACTCGCTCTATCGGTTCGTTGAGCC
>JAFGMP010000332.1 GCA_016927495.1 Candidatus Latescibacterota bacterium
AATTCTTGCAGTATTGACAATTCTGATGTATTTTTATATTGAAAAATCAGTTAATATAGTATTATCAGATTAAATGTCGGACATAATCAATAGTACAATTGTAAAAAACATAAAGGAGGAATCATGAGTTTAATAGTATATATCAGAAATAACTTCAGTTTTCCCAATCTATTATGTCTTGTTCTGGTATCGATGTTATTATTGGTTTCTCCGGCCTATGGTGCCGAAGAGCCACCGTTCAAACCTCTGCCTTTACCGCTTGGAGAGATAGTTACCTATACATCCGACAAATTCCTTGTGCCGCCGGACAGCCTGGCGGGCGGTGACTTCATTATTGCAACTACTCCCCCGGCAATAGACTTCGCGTTTTATCCGGAACAAACATATGACGGAAATCCCTGGTCGGTCTGGGGTGACAATATCATGGTTGATGACAAGTGGTACTCGGCAATAGGCGACCATATTTGGAATTGCTATCTGTACGAATACGACCCTTCAACCCAAAAACTCAGAACAGTCCTCGATGTTCAGAAACTTCTGAACATGCCCGAGGGGCACTATACTCCGGCGAAAGTACACAGCAGAATCGATCTTGGCCGTGATGGCTGGTTATATTTTTCCACACACCGTGGGTCGAGCAAATACACAACGGACGAATATTACTATAAGGGTGACTGGATTCTCCGGTTTAATCCAAAAACGCAGAAAGGTGAAGTTGTAAGCCACGGCCCTGTCGGCAAGGAAAGTATCCCTGTCGGCCAGCTTGATCCCGACCGTCTGATTTTCTATGGAGGCACCCAGCAGAGCAAATTATTTTTCGCATACGACACAACCAATCATGAACTTCTCTATAAGAGCGCCGAAAATGAGGGGCCGTACAGGTATATGATGTTTTCAAAATCGACCGGGTATGTGTATTTTCTTCCCGAGGATTATGCTCCGCTCAAGCGTTTTAATCCGGCAACAAAAACGGTGACGGAGATCGATGCTAAAATCGGACTTCGATCATCAACTCTGGAAACTCCGCAGGGATATATTTACACAGTAGCGACTGGCGGAGATGGAAGCTTATTCCGGTTTAATGTTAAAACCGAGCAGGCGGAAAAAATAGGTAATGCCGCCCTGACAGGTCCGGGATACAAAACTCGGGCATATGTCACCACAATCGATGCCGATCCAACCGGAACATTCCTCTATTATTGCGCCGGGAATGCACATGGGCATTCCGAACAGGGAGGCACACCTGTTGTTCAATTTAACGTAAACACCGGAGAAAAAAAGGTCATCGCGTTTTTATATCCTTTTTTTGAACAGAAGCATCATTATATCCCGGAGGGCACTTTCGGTTCGGTGCTTTCTTCTGACGGCGACACGCTGTATATAACATGGATGGGCAGAAGAACCGACAAGGTACAGACGAAAAGAACGGAATGGTACTGCGCCATGACAGCGATTCATATCCCCGAATCCGAACGGTGACGGTGTTGTTTAACAAACTGATTTCACTACCATTTTCTCAATGTATGTAAGTGGTAAAAAGGAAAGCTGTTATGTTTAGATAAGAAATTCTGAATTTATCCTCTGACAGAAATTTTCCGGTGCGAACGAGGGAGCATTCTATGCAATTCGAAACAAACTATACTGTCGATTTTAAAAATAGATCTCCTCTGGATGGTGTCGACGAACTGTTTTATAAAAGATGGTCGCCACGGTCATTTAAGAAAACTATTATCCCGGAAGATATTCTGAATGCAATTTTTGATGCGGCGCGTTGGGCGCCATCATGTTTCAATGAACAACCGTGGCTGATCGTAACCTCTTCCGGGGAGGAAGATTTCGGTATTTTTCTTGACCTCCTGCGTGAAAGTAATCAGGAGTGGGCACAAAACGCTTCCATACTTGGGTTTATTTTTGCCAGAAAGAACTTTTCACACAATCAGTCTCCCAACAGATATTCGTTTTTTGACTGCGGCGCTGCATGGATGGCGCTCACACAGCAGGCAAATATGTATGGTCTTTATACCCACTGTATGGGTGGAATAATGCGGAAAGAAGTAAACAAGAAACTGAATGTTCCCGAAGATGAGTATGAGGTTGTTTGTGGTTTTGCCATCGGTGTTATCGACACACCGGAAAAACTATCTGAGGATTTAGCCAAACGTGAAATGCCATCCTCAAGAAAATCCCTGATAGAGATTTGGAAACAGGGGAAATTGCCTGCCAAAGAATAATCACTATTATTGCCTCAATCTCTGCTATTTAAAAAAATTATTCTAATCGAGAAGACTTTCTCACTTTTTTGCTTGACAAAGTGAGAAAGTCTTCTCATATTATGCGGTGTCAGTTTTGTTTTTGTCAATCACCATATTTAGGAGAAGTAAAAAAAATATGAAAACATTAACGGTAACGGAACTCGAATTCATGAGAAAACTATGGGCAATGAGAGACGCAACACCGGAAGATATAAAACAATCATTCGAGGATGAGAACCGCATTTTGACCGGCGGCACTGTCAGGAAGATGTTGGGGATACTTATGGAAAAAGGATATGTAGAACGTAAAAAACTGAGGAGAACATATCTTTACAGGCCTGCTGTGTCTGCGGAAAGCACCAAATCCGGATTGATTAAGGATGTTTTAAACAGGGCTTTTGACGGCTCTTTTTCCCACATGTTTGCCTCATTTTTAGATAATGAAAAAGTCGATGCGGAAGAACTCGAAATGATTGCCGTATTAATCGATAAGCACAGGAAGGAACAGAAAAATGATTAATGCCGAACTGTGGCTCTTTCAGCTTGAATCACTCCTTGAAAGCGTTCCTTTCAATTTAGTACGGTTTTTCTGGCTGACATCTGTTGTGATAATCGCTGTATGGTTTATTAACAGATCAGTGTTCAGAAATTCTGCCGGAATAAAAAGTACGTTATGGAGATA
>JAFGMP010000001.1 GCA_016927495.1 Candidatus Latescibacterota bacterium
ATCTCGTTCATGTCTTTCTTACGGTATGACCATGGCCTGCTGAGATAACAGGGCATCCCGGCCTCGAGGTACGGCCTGAACATCTTGTGCTGCCAGGGAACCTCGTACAGCCCGCCGCAGGCAACACCATCGACCTTACCGATCATATCGTCATAGTTTTTCACCGCTTCACAGCCCCATTTTTCAGCAAATTTCTGTGCCGCATCGTAATCCTTGTCCCACAGATGGCTGATTTCCATGTTGAGCGTGCTTGTACCGAGCCTTCCCCTGGGTGAAAGAAGGTCGGCCCATATACCCCAGAACGAGTAGGTACATGCACCAAACGCACCGACTTTCACCTTTTGTCCCGTTTTGGCCGGTGCAGCCTGTGCCGGTGATGTCGACGTCGCCAAAGCCGCAGCGCCTGCAAGTCCGCTCTTTGTCAGAAACGAGCGCCGTGATGTGTGGTCTGCCATGATAGTTCTCCTGTGTGTGTTAATAAAAAACAGCCAGCCAGATTGTATCCTCATCCGGTGATGTCCATTCTACTCGGTGCCGTTCATGTGCCGGAATAATACAGTAATTTCCCGCCTCCATGCCGACAAGTCCCTTTTTATTTTCGAACCGTAACTGTGCTTCCCCGGCAATCACCAAAACAAACTCGTTTTCATCCTGATCATACCAGAAATCGGATGGTGAGGCATGCCCCAGTGACACAATCCTCTCGATTCTGACATGATTGCTCGTCGCAATAATTTCTGTCAGTTCGTCGGGAAGATTTTTCGGTATGTCGGCAAACAGGTTGTTCATTGTGACTTTTGCTTTCATTTGGTCAACAAAATACTTCACAGCAGTTACCCATCACCCCAACCCTAACTCACCCTCTGGTTTTCTTAAAACTTTCACTGTCTGAACCTTGTTTATACTTGATTGAAGGATTGGCATGATTTTTTTGTCAAGTAATCAGGTAAATCATGCGAATCATGGTTCAGACATTTTATTCCCCTTTCGCGTGCGAGAGGAGATGTCGTGGTAGCGACAGGGGTGAGTGAAAATCCGATTCATAAGGGCACAAAATGTTGTGCCCCTTCAACGGTTACTTGAATCTATCGATGGGATTATACTCCACCATAGATTAGTCTAAAGTAAATCTAAAATCACAATACGGAGCGCCTTCCATAATGGTCTGAGTTCTTTGCATCTTTATATGTGGATTGAAACCCTTGGCAAAAGCACTGTCACGGCTGCAGGAAAGGCAGACGCCAAGTTTCCCGATACCCATCTTTTCGTATAGTTCGGCATAACGACAGCGGTTGACATCAAAAGAAAACGTGTTTTCGGTTTCTTCCAAAACTGTTATCGACAGAGCATCGCCTGCGCACCAGATTTCTTTCACAATCCTGCTAAGCTCCTTCAAAGAATTGCCGTCGTACTTTTCCGCCATCTTTCTACCGGACTTTTTAGCATCAGCCTGAATAGCAGCGGTTGCCACCTCAATGGCACGGTCATAACCCATGACTTCTGCATAACTTTCTATCAGGCACTCAGCCACCTGTGCCTGGAACATTCGCTGTTCGAGAAGGGTTGCCGTGCCGGTTGGAAGTTGATCGTTTTCCTTGTGGGAATTGTTGTTTGACATATTACTCATAATTAATCTCTCAGATTATAATTACAATTATCAATAAGAATTATAGTTTTTCCCATTTTTTAATCTGCGTAAATCTGTGTAAATCTGCGGATAATGTATTTTTTAACAAATTCTTTGGGTAAAATTAAATCCTAATCCTCCCACTCCACAATTGCACCGTTATCCCGCAACTTGTTTCGGAGAACCTGTACATCGACATCCCTGAACGCTATATTCTTACGCACAACCTGCTGTGCGGCTAATCCCGTTGCTTCACCCATGGCGAAACAGGGCGCCATAACCCTAAGCGGCCCCAGAACATCACGTTCGACACAAACCGCCCTGCCCGGACAGATGAGGTTTATAAGCGGCCGGGGCACCATAATACGGTACGGAACAGGGGTTACCGGTTTACGTTTTTCGACTTTTTTTTCAGTCATCGGCTGATAACTCGGCCGTTTCGGGTCGGGTAAATCCCACCCGTACGCGGAATATCCGATGGTATCGTCGAATTCACGGCCAGACACAAGGTCATCGACGGTCAGTTCCGTCTCTCCGACAATACGGCGGGTTTCACGGACTCCGAGCAGTGGCGCTACAGCTTTGAGACGGGCCTGTGCGAATCCGGGAAAATGTTTGTTCATAACCTTTAAAAGCTGCAAAATCTCCTCACGGCCTCGTATCATACCCTCGGTTACCGAAACGCCGTTTGTACCGTCGATTCCGGTGAGCCGTGAGGTGTTGACGAACATTGTGCCTTTTTCGGTAAGCTGTGCGCTGATAAAAATATCGAACGGGAATGGCCATTCCCCGGCTGCGCGTAGTTCTTCGATTTTTTTTCTGAAACGCGGCGAGTCATGCTCATGTATATAATCCGAAAGCTCATCCTGGTCAACATTATCGACATGAAATTGCAATGTGGCCGGTGTCATAAGCCCGTCACTTTCACGACCTTTTATTACCTTGCATCCGCTACGAGCGGCAATATCCGCATCTCCCGTTGCATCGATCACGGCTTTTACAGGGATAGCGGAAAGCCCGCTTTTATTGAAGACCACAACATGGGTTATGCGATTCCTTTCGACGACAACATCCACCGCCTGAGTAAGCAGCAGAACATCGACACCGGCTTCGGCTATTTTAGTATCCAGAAAGTGTGCCATAAGATACGGGTCGAACGGGATACCTGCTCCGAGTTGTCCCTGATGCCACCCATGGGGCTGATATTTCTTTGTGCTGTCAGGTACGGGTATCAGAGCCACACCCTTTTTTTCAGCTTCCTCAGCCATGGACCGGAACAGGCCGCCGACTACCCAGCGCGTACAGTCGCTGGTTCTGCCGCCCAGCCAGTGAGATACAAGCCCCGATGTGCCCATGCCTCCTAATTGTCCCTGACCCTCGACAAGAAGCACCCTGAGCCCTTCGCGACGGGCTGAAAGAGCCGCTGCCGTTCCTGAGGGACCACCTCCGCAGACGACCACATCATATGGTTGAATGACCGGAATTTCATGGCTGTACCTAATCCAATCCTTTTCCGCTGCCGATGTTTGTACCGGGAACAACGCTGTTCCCGAAATACCACCAGCAATGGTTATAAAGCCCCGACGGTTGATATTACTTTCATTCATTATCAGGTTACCTGATGAAAAATTGTTACCCTCTGAATATCGACTCATCGATCCAGTTCGGCTGCGGAGGCGTGGCCTGCCAGTCTACCGGGACCGAACCGACTTTCACCGGTGCGCCGCCGCGTTCGAGATAGGAATAGTAACCGGTCAGAAATATCTCCGTTTTTTTGCGGATATTATCCAGCGGCTCGAACATGTGACCCTCGAAACAGCGCTGCATCGCAATTATCTGCGGTGCATACCGGTAGAGGAGGCTGTCCTGCCAGAAAGGACTTCTCACCATTGTTGCCGACACAGTATTTTCGCTGCCGATGATGGAGATTGAGAAGGAATCTTTATTGGAAACTCCCTGCAGGGAGCACAAATACGGAGGCTGTTTGTCATCACCTTTGAAAAGGTATGTTTCCTGCAGGTATTTGTTTTTCATATCGTTGTCGGTTATGACCGAAACCGTATCCACATCGAACCCCAGAATCTGCAGCAGCATAAATTGTGTGTGGAAATGGACCGGAAAATCCCGTGAATTGCATATTGCCTGAACTCCCTGTATGGTGCCGATACCCGGCAGTTTACTTTTGAGCGCCGGGGCTTCGTGGTAATGTTCATGTTTGGCGGTCGCGAGAATCGGGGTGTTGTGCTTTGCCGCGAGGTCGAGAATCTCGTCGATGTCCCGTAACCGGTAGGCGAACGGTCTGCTAAGATAAACCGGAATACCCGCCTCGACATAAGGGCGTGCGAGTTTATGCTGCCAGGGCACCTCATAAAGCCCGCCAAAGAGAAGGCCGTCGATTTTGCCTACCATATCATCATATTTTTTAACTGCGGTGGCATCCATACGGTCTGCGAATTTTTGAGCCGCTTCGGGATTGACATCCCAGACATGAGTGAAATCCATATTGAGAAACGGTGTTCCGAATGTGCCGTTTTTTTCGTTGTTCGGCGCCTTATCAGGCTCTATGATATCCGACCAGCAATAGGTTGTAAACGAGTATTGACCCACACCGATGGTACCGATTCGAAGCTTACGGCCCGGCTGGGGTGCAGCTTCGGCGCTTTTTACCGCTCCAATCGATGCGGCCCCGGCCAGCGCGGCGTTTTTTAGGAAATTACGTCGTCCCGGTTGTTCAATTTTTTCCTCCGTCATATTTTTCCTCCCCATAAAATATATTAATTTTTCACTTCAAAACCACATCCCATACTTTCGACCGTCTGTCCTTACCCTCAGGCCCCTCGACATACAATACAACGACATACTCACCCGGTTTTTCATACTGATGAATGGGGTACTGCTCAGTAGATGTCGTGCCATCCCCGAAATCCCATGTCCACGAGGTAATATTACCATAAGACATGTCTTTGAAGGCTACGAGACGGCGGTCCATATCGACAACAGTGAATATCCACTGCGCCTCGACCGGCCTGCGGAATCGTTTCTCCAGGGGCATGAGCCTGAAAGCGCACAGATCGGTAGCGTTGCCGTACATCGTGGTTTTATGGGAAAGGTTTATAAATCCTTCATACTGACTTTCATTGTTGTCATACTCCAGAACCGACCATGAAATCCCGACAATTTTGTCCTCTTTTAACTGAGAGACAACCGATCGTCCGGGACCCTCATATGCGGCATAATCGAACGGTGTTATCCAGAATTCGAGTACAAGTTTGCCGCCCTCGCCGTGTTTGAATTTATAGTCATAAGCAGCATTTGCCCATGGCAGATCTTTTATCCATGGCTGGCAGCCCCATACCATAGTCCATTCTTTGCCCTCGGCGGGAGTAAAAATGTGATAGTTTTGGGCATGGACACTGTGAAAGGTGAAATGAAGATCTTCGGCGCTTATGCGCGGTTTATCCAGTTTGCCTTCCTTCACAAACTCCCTGTCCTGTTCCAGATTAGGATTCATCTGTTTTATCAGCGGACCGCCGGAGAGATCTGCATCGACAACGATTTCGAAAATATCGTTATGAAGGTCGATGCTCTTGAAATCCCAGAAATCGTCATAAGCTTCGTAAAGGAAATAAATGCGATTCAGGCCGTTTACCCACCCGAGCCTGACTTTCACGTTAAAATCTTTTGGGTCGATATCTGTACCCCGGCCTTTGACGGTATCGGACAATTGGTCGGTTCCGATGACATAGCTTTCGGGTACTATAACCCAGTCATCGGTTTTGCCGTCAACTCGCGGAATCATGTTTGCGGGAAACTGGAAGATTTTAAACTCGACTTCGGGCCGTTCAAGTGCATATGATTGTGGTACAAATAAACAAACAAGCAAGACTATACCGAGTACTTTTTGTTTCATTTTTGATTTACTCCTTTCACCGTTTCCTTTGATATGTTATTTTTATCAGCATGACTTTCATTTTTCATCGAAAATTAAAAAAGAAACCGATATTCAGCTCAAGATACTGTTAATCATATAAGAAGTAAGCATATTTCGCAATTGTTTTTATTAAAAATGTTTATTCTGAGTTGAAAGGCACGATACAATGACCATATTTGAACGACAAAATAAAATATATAGTCCACTTGTTATAAAAAAAAATGTTATTCAATGTATAATATCAATAATACTGATGCTGATTCCGTATACTGTTTCGGCCCGATATAATCCGGGTACACAATGGAAAACAGCCGGTAACGAGCATTTCATTGTTTATTATCCCAAAGGCCATGAGTTTTTTGCAAAACGTGTTCTATCCCTCAGTGGTGAAGTGCATAGTGATGTGACAGGATATTTCGGTGTCAAATCGCGTAGAGTCCCCATAGTTTTGCATCCCCAGACCGACACGTTTAACGGATTTTATTCACCGTTCCCGAACCGTATTTCGCTATACGAAACACCTGCGCATGAACTCATGGGTTTCGGCAGTTCGCTTGACAACGTTATAGATCTCGTATACACTCATGAATACACTCATTACGTTCATTTAACTACGAGTCGCGGATTGTACGGTTTTCTGACAAAAATTTTCGGTAATGGGCTTGCCATATCGAACCTTTATTCACCGGGATGGGCTATCGAGGGAATAACAACAAATCTCGAAACAAAATTTACGACAGGCGGCCGCGGCAGAAGTCCGTATTTCAAAAGCAAAGTCTTGTTGTATGCCCGTGACAACAAACTCTGGGGGATGTCAGCGGCAGGCAGCCTGTCACAATACATACCACCTTCGGGAAGAATCTATCATTCGGGGCTTTTCATGGTAGATTACCTTAACCGTACCTATGGCGATGATGCGTTTGCGCGTCTTAGCCTCAGGCAGGCATTACATCCGATCAGGGGAACAGGCGGTGCACTGAGATATGTTACAGGTATAACACCAAAGCAGTTTTATAAAGATTACCAGAAAGATGTCACCGTCAGAGCCGACAGTCTGAGATTGGTTATCGAAATGAAAGGATTACCTTCGGGGACAACACTGTATTCATCAAATCTCGATGGTGTAGAAAGCCACTTGTGGACAAATCATGGCACTATACTGGCGCTGAGAAAAGGGTATTCTTCCAAAAACACGCTTCTTGAGATAAACCGGACGGGGAAAATAGTCAGTGAAAAAGATACCGGTATACTGCTTAATGAACCACCGATTCGACTCATGCCGGACGGTAACCTTTATTTCGGAGAGACATTTTATCATCCCTTCGGAGAGGGTGACATCGATGTTTCGGATCTGGTCGTTTTCGATCCTGTCACGCACCACAGAAAACGATTGACACATAATACTCATATTTTTTCGGCCGATTTATCCCCGGACGGTCAGACGTTCATAGCGGTCTGCCGCAGTGGTATGTGGATGAATCTGATGCTTGTGGATTTGACCGGTTCGATTATACGTACACTCGAATCAAACCCCGGTTGTTACTGGCAGTCCCCCTGCTGGTCTCCGGACGGTAAAGTAATAGCTGTAACCATGAAAGCGGGCGTTTATACCGATATTGTCCTTGTGGACCCTAATAATGGCAAAATTCAGACTCTGTTTGAAGCAGACCTGTATGGTGACAATGATCCGTCATTTTCTCCTGACGGTAGATGGCTCGTATTTTCATCATCACGCGACGGTTTATGGAATATCCATGCATGGGATATGCATAATTCGTGTCTGTATCAATTGACATCAGTCTATACCGCAGCTCATGAACCCCGTGTATCGCCTGATGGCAAGACGCTTTCGTTTCTGGTAGTATCGCAGTCCCTGAATGAACTTCGGATACTGCCGTTTGAGCCTTTAAACGGGCAAAAAATTCAGGTTGTTAAAAAAAGTGAGCCGAAGACGCCTGATTTGACCAGACTTCAACCTGACGGCGAATCTGATTCACATGGAATACCATGGATTTCCGCTTATAAACCGTATGGTCATATCCCCTATCCGGGTGGAGATGATAAAGGATCGACTGGTCATTTGTTGTTACTGGGTGGTGACCCTGTATTGCTCAATTCATATGTTGCCGATTTTTCATACGGTATTGACTCCGAGCGATTAGGATATGATGTTTCACTCATTAACCAATCTTTCTGGCCAAAAATTAACGTTCGTGCTTATGACGGTTCTTACAAAGACGACTTCCTTGGCGGAAAGGAAAAATTCTGGTACAGAGAAAGGGGCGCAGAACTTGCTCTCGGTATGAATGTTATTCACCGAGTCGTGCCAACTCAAATATTATCATCGATTATTATCGGATCGAGAGCAAGACAGTTCAAAGGCCTGGAAAATGTAAAGATAAATCCGGAATACGATCTTTCGGCTTCGGTTTTCGGGGAATTTAATATCGCCCGGATTCCCGATGCACCGGCACGGGATATGGCGCCTTCATGGGGACAGGTCATGTATGTATCGAGAGAGGAAGAATCGGAAGTATTGGGTAGCGAATTGACCGGATATAACCAGATTTCGATATTGAAACAATTTGCGCCCTCACCATTGAAGCACCATGGATTTGAATTTTCGGCCTACCTTCAAAATCAGGGAGGTATGATTCACTATAATAATTACGGTCTATTACCCCGCGGTTATTCCGATGATGACAAAGAAGGCGGCCTCGATAAGAGTAAAACACTCAGTTTGTCGCTGGAATACCGTTACCCGTTATTATTTTTGGATCATGGTTTAGGTGTTAATTTTATCCATTTCAATCTGATACGGGGATCGGTATTTGTTGATCATGGTGCCGGATGGAGTGGTACGTTCGATGCTTCGGTTTGGGGAAGAGAAGCCCGTACATCATTTGGAACGACAATATCGACCCAAACACATATTTTTTCTTTCGTTCCGATCGAATTCGGCGCTGCTTTCGGATACAAACTCAGAGAACAGGAACAATTTGTTCAAGCTATTGTGGGTCTTCCTTTAGTCGGGGAATTAAATAACAATACTGTCAGGTCAAATCCTTGTCTGAATATGCTTCGACGGCGGTTTTTGGGTAACTATATTACACCAGGGCTACCATAATTTTCATAAACAAATAAAATTTTAAATAATTTTAATTATTGCTTAACGGAAGTTAAATTTATATTTTATTCTATTAAAATACTTTGCATCATACGGGCTATGATTATTATCTATTTATAATACTATTATATTATCTCTGAATTTGAGGTATAACATCATGAAAGAAGAACCTAAAAAAATATTTAATCATCCCGATTGGGAAATTTACTGGCCGAAACGTATTACCTGGGTTGGATTTCTTATAGCATGGGGTTTTGTGCTCGGGCTTATGCTCGTAACATGGATAATAGCTCGAATCGGGGCCTGATGTATATATTTTTACCAAGGAGTGGGTGAGTGAAAGTAAAGGCACATAAACTGTATGATCTTCACATGGATAACTGGCATAGCGAAATAGAAGACCACTATGAATATGCCGATTTCAAAAATAGTAACGATCTCAGAGTAAAGTGGATTTCGTTCGACGGTGTACTTGCCGATGCCGATCCTAATCTGGTTTACTGCGGTATCACATCTTTCAATGCCGATATTTTCCGGGCATTCAACCGAAATACCGGCGAATTTATCGATTTAGGATTTGCTAAAATTGCGAATCCCTATGATGCAAAATTTCACCGGGCGCTGATTAAATCCCGGGACGGCAACATTTACGGCGCCATCGCTCTTCTTCACGATGTAGATTCATATTTCGATGCGCCGGGTGGTTCTGTTGTCCGATACAATCCAGTTAATGGTGATATTGAGAAAATCGGCATTCCCATACCCCATGTTTACATTCAGGGTATGGTCATCGACGAAAACCGGCGAATAGCTTATTGTCAGACATTTACTCCCGAATACCTTGTGGCATACTATATTGACAAGTGTGAATCAAAAATCCTCGGGCTGACCGGGTCCGGTTTCGGTATGGGACAGGGAGAATGCATTGTGCTCGATACGAAGGGACGAGTCTGGGGCGGCTGGAGCGTGACACGCGCCTGGCAGTCTTCTGCCGGAGTCGATCAATACAGACTGTTCCGTTATGATCCGGTGGAAGATCGCATCGAGTTTTTCAAATATGGGCTGCCTCATCTCGACGGGACATACGGGTTTGCACATCTTGACGGAATGATCTGCGCTGCTGACGGAAAAATCTATGCTGGTTCGGGCGAGGGCGGACTCTTTCGTATCGAACCCGACTCCGGTGAAGTGAAACTTCTGGGAGCGCCGTGCCCGCCTGCCCGAATCGCCGCTTTCACAATGGGGAACGACGGATATCTGTATGGTATCGGCGGCAGATACGGTAACGCATCGCTCTTCAGGCTCGACCTTGCTACAGGTTATTATGAATTAATTGGTAAACTGTATGATCCTGATATAAAAGCATCAGCATGGCAGATTCACGACATGTCGATTGCGGCTGACGGCACCATTTTTGCCGGAGAAAACGATAATCCCTATCGTTCATCATATTTATGGGAGATTACTCTTTAATCTTTGAAAAACATCTAAAACGCTAATGAATTGAATGATGTAAGTAAGTTGTATACCTGACATCCGCTTGAGGATACAATGAAGATCGATTGTTACGTAACACTCAGCAGAGAAAAAGACACCGGATTAAGAGCCGGAGACCTCGTCCATGAACTCGACCTTGCGGGAGTCGATAAGGCTGTGGCCGCTCCCGGTGAAAGAGAGATGGCGGTATACAATCAAACGGGCAATAATTTTATTTTAAGTGAATCGAGGAAATACCCCGACCGTATTATCCCTGCTTGTACGGTAAATCCCTGGTATGGCGGTAAAGCCGAAGAGATACTGCATTACGCCTTCAAGCATGGTGCTGTCATGCTTGTATTGCATCCGACAATTCAGGGTTTCCTTATCAATGACGATCTTGCAATTCCACTTTTGACAATCGCACAACATTATAAACGGCCTGTATATGTACATACAGGCGGACATCTGTATGGTTCGCCATGGCAATTAATCGATTGCGCCATGCGATTCCCTGATGTCAAATTCATCATGGGGCACGCCGGTGCGACCGATTTCTGGAACGATGTTCCATATGCAGGTAAATTCGCACCGAATGTATACATCGAGGGTTCCTACGCCCGTCCTTTCACTTTTATGGCCCATCTCGATGCTGTGGGGATAGACAGAGGAATCATGGGATCAGCGGCGCCGAAAAATTCTCTTGTGTATGAATGGGAGCAATATCAACGGTATATGCCAGATGATACTTACAGTTCCGTTTTCGGCGCAAATCTTGCCGGGCTGCTGGGGATCAATAAGGAGTGAGTATGATAATCGATACACATACACACTGGGGTATTGTCTGGGAAGACAAATACGGAACCGATCCCTCCGAATGGCTCAAAGTATGCGACCGTCACGGAGTGGACATGTCAGCGCTCATGACTCACCGCGGGCTTACCATAAACTCGGATATGAAGCGGTGTAACGATATAGTCCGTGAAACATGCGACCGTTCCGGGGGCAGGTTGTTCCCCTTAGCCACCGTGCATCCCGACTTTGGCGAGCCAAGCCTCAGGGAATTTGAACGATGTGTCAACGACCTCGACATGCGCGGTTTGAAACTTCACCCCTGGATTCAGGGATTTTCGACATCGGGTACGGTAATGGATGAGCTATGCCGTCTTTGCGGCGCGTTTAATGTGCCCATGATATTCCACGACGGGACGCCGTGCTATTCGATGCCGTCACAAATAGGCGGGCTGGCATTGCGGTTCCCCGATACGAAATTTGTGCTGGGACATGCCGGACTTCTTGAACTGTGGCGAAGCGCCTTAAGTTTCCTCAAACGCTGCCCGAATCTCTATGCCATATTGTGCGGCCCTCACTTTGCCGGAATGACGGCAATTGTCAAAAAAATCGATGAAAATAAATTAATGTGGGGTACCGATTTCGGTTTTGGCTGGTCCGATTCTATCGAGTACCGCAAAGGCCTGATCGATATAATAGCAATGCATGATTCCAAACGTACAAAGATCATGGGTGACAACGCTGTCAGGATCTTCAAACTGAAAATCTGATTACATTTTATTACAGTTCACTATTAACCGTTAATAACATTCAGGGAATTTTCATGTCAAAAACTAAATTCTGGATTAACTGGTCGATTGATTGTGAGGCGACACAGCATTCGGTAAACGATGCCGGTCTTGGTCTTAAGGGCGCCAGGGGTTATGCCGATATTCTCGATGCTAACGGCATGAAAGGCACTTTTTTCATCATCCCGAAAGATGCCGAATCGAATCCTGATTTTTACAGGTCACTAACCGGGCGCGGCCATGAAACAGGACTGCACCTCCATCCCGGAGATGAGGGATATTTCGAATTCGCAGGCGTAATGGGGCCGGAAGAGCAACATGAGCTTGTTTCCGTGGCAAAAGACCGCTGGTCACAGGCTATGGGGTTTGAGCCGGTGTGTTTCTGCATGGGATATGCTTCAGCCAATGACTATACTTACGGGGTTCTGGAGGATCTCGGTTTCAGGCACGGGCAGGTCGGCCTTCCGGGGAGGCGGCTTCCCGAAACGGCAAGTGTATGGGAGGGGGAACCGCTGTATATTCACTATACAAATCGCTACAACCGTTTGTTGCCCGGCGACATGGATTTTGTTGATGTACCTCATACCGTCGATATAGAATCGTACATGTGGGGAGGAAAACATCCGCAGGATCTCAGGGTTGAACTGGTCGATGCGAAAAACCACTGGTATACTGCCTACAAAAGCGTCATGAGGCAAAAAGATGACGAGACCATACCGGTTAAGGTGATACGGGGTGTTACTCACAACACTTTCGACTATACCGATCCCGATAATTTCCGCCGTCAAACACTGTTGGGGATGATAGACGGCATAAAAAACATTCTCGAAGATGCGGATTGTGAATGTATCCCGGCGACGGTGGGGACAATAGTCGAAAAATTCCGTGAAACAGTACCGAAAATCGATGCTAAAAAACTATTGAAACTCGACCGGCGAGGTTATCAAGGCAAAAAAACGGTGTGAATTTATCGTGTTTATTCATTTGTTAATATGATATTTGAATTTTACCGAACTGCCATCATTTCCCGTTTTGAGGTTGCTTCGTCATTTTTTTCCTCGCAATGACAGGCACACTGAAATGAGCTTTTTATATAAAACTTAGCTATTCCAAATATCTTTGGGAGTATACCATGAAAACAAGACGTGAATTTTTGAAAAGATCAACCGCCGCCGGTATAGCGGGTATTATTGCTTCCGGGAAAGCGCCTGCATATGCTCAGGATATGGGGCTTTTGAAAATCGGACAGATAGGAATCGGTCATAATTTTGCTTTACAGTTCAGAAACAGAGAGAGAACCGATGGTTTGAAATTGGGATGTAAACCGTACGGATTCTGGTACGATGTGCATGAAATCTGTGAACGATTCAAAACGAGGGGATTCGAAAAAGTATATAAAGACCCGGAAGAACTTATCAAGGAATCCGATGTGATAAGCATCGAATACCCCGACTACGGCCGTACACTCGAATTTGCACAACCGGCGCTTGAACAGGGCAAACCGGTCTTTGTCGACAGACCGTTCACCGGCACCATCTACAGTGCGGAAAAAATGGTTGAACTGGCAATAGCCAACGATGCACCGCTGATGAGCGCTTCATCGCTTGAACTACAACCGGAACTGCCTGAAATACAAAAGTGGGCTAAGGATTACGGGCCGATACTCAGCTATATGTGTTATTGTCCCGAACCGATGTTTGTATGGATGTTTCCTCATGTCATCAATTTTGCCCATGCCGCGCTCGGGGGCGGGATCAACACGGCTTATTTCAGCGGCGATTACATAATCGAAATGGGCAACATCCAATCCGAACGGCATAAAAAGTGGTATGATCCCGGCAGGCCGTTAGGTGCTGCAGTTAGTTTGCTGACATACAAACCCCGTTCGGGTGAACCGCCAATTATAGGGATGAACCATATAGGCCCGGGGCCGGGGCCATACAATATCTATGTATACTGTAAGGAGGACAGCAAAAATTTTGTCGTCGGCGAGCATCTGGATGCTCCGAAAATTTTTCAGCCGATGCTTGTGGCGCTGAACGATTTCTTCGTAAACAGGAAACTTCAAAGACCATACGAGGCGCTTCTCGAACAGCACCGTGCATTGGTGGCGACCAATATGTCACGAATAACCGGCCGCGCAGTTAAGCTCGATTCTCTCGGCGGCGAGGATGCGCTTCCCTATTCGCCATCGATAAAGGACTGGCTCGACAGAATTTATCTGAGGTGATGAGAATGTATGATAAATCCGTGAGGTATGCATGGAAGATATAACACATCTTCAGGCAATTGATTTTATCGTTATCGCAGTTTATTTCGCCATAATAATTTTTATCGGTACCTATTTCACCAAATATGTGAAACAGGCAAAAGATTATTTCACTGCCGGAGCAAATATTCCGTGGTGGCTGGCGGCAATTTCATTCTGGATGGCCACATTTTCGTCACTTTCCTTTGTCACCTATGCCGAACTCGGGTATAAGTACGGTTTCACCTCATTGATGCTTTATTGCATTAGCATCCCCTGCATGCTTCTGGGAGCGTATCTTTTTGTAGGTCGGTGGCGCCGTGCCCGTCAGATGAGCCCCATAGGATTTATCGAAACACGGTTCAGTCCTGCGCTCAAACAGATATTTGTGTGGACCGGTTTTCCGCTCAGAATGGCCGATAATGCCATCAGGATATATGCCACCGCAATTTTTCTTACGGCAGCCCTTTCAAGCGAAACTTTCACTCTTTCGAGAATTATCTGGCTGACAGGAGCGATAACACTTGGTTATTCGATGTTAGGTGGCCAGTGGGCAGTTATCGTGACCGATTTTGTACAATTTATCATCCTGTGCCTTGCTGTATGCATGGTTTTTCCCCTAGCTGTCAGAGAAGTAAACGGACTCGGCACATTCTTTGAAAAGATGCCGGAAAACTTCACCGTGCTCGTCGAACCACCGTACGATTACTATCAGTTACTGACTTGGATAATCCTCGTGTTTTTCAGCTTCAACGCGGGCTGGGCGATGATACAGAAATACAACTGTGTCCGCAGCGAACGTGATGCACGGCGTGTTGTGTATGCCGTTGCGGTCTGGAGTTTTATCGGACCGGTTATTTTTTATATTCCCGCTATGATTGCCCGTGTTGTGTTCTCCGAACTTGAAAATCCACGGTTTGCCTATGCCGTTATCAGCCTGAAAGTGCTGCCTGTCGGTCTTATGGGTGTTATGATTGCGGCAATATTTTCAGCCACGCTGTCAACGCTCAGCAACGAATTCACCATGCTTTCCAGTGTGCTGACCAATGATTTCTATGCCGGCAAAATCAATCCGGGCGCATCGCAGAATCTGCTCATCAAAATAGGACGTATCAATTCACTTATAATCGGTGTTGTTACTATTACCCTTGCGGTGCTGCTGCAATATGTACAGGGTATGAACCTTTTTGATATTATGGTTAAAGCCTATACTGCTTTTGCCCCTGCGATTATGGCGCCACTGCTGGCAGGAGTGCTCTTCCGAAGTATTAATTCAAAAGGCGCATTAACCGGAATAATTGCAGGATTCATTTCAGGCTCGGTTCTATTGGTTCTCAATATCATTCTTGTCGGATTGTTACAGGAGCAGTTCATCACCAATCCACGGCTTAATTACTGGTTAAATCAGGGATGGAGTTCGACCTCTATTATTCTAAACTTCGGCATTACGATCCTGGGTCTCTGGCTTGGCAGCAGGTTCGGTACAATTTCAGAAAACGAACGTCAAAGGACAGCACAATTCTTCCGGCAGCTTGAAACTCCATACGAAATTGAAACATCGGCTGCGGTCAGTTCACCGTTTCCGGTCATCGGAATAATCGTTACGGTTATGGGCGCCGGTATGAGTATCGTTGCTTATGCAGTCAAGGTTATATACAACAGGCCCGGTTGGTTTCAACTCAATATGCTTGCCGCGGCGGTACTTCTTATCACCGGCATCTCGATATGGCTGGTATCGCGTGACAGAAAAAAAACGTAAAGAGAAAATACATTGAAAATACGAAACTTTTGAAAACGGTGGACGTGTGTTATATTATAAACGAGTATAAGATTATTCCGTATAGACGGTTCGTAAATCAAAACATATCCTGGGAAAAATCATGAAACGAAGATTATTTTTGAAACATATGGGAACGGCGGCATCGGCTTTATCATTTGGTGGGTGCGCTGCCGTGAAAACCTCGAAAACCACCTATAAACCTGCTGATCGTGCACCGGTTCGTACACTGGGGAAAACCGGTATCGAAGTATCTTTGTTAGGATTCGGGTCGCATCTCAATAACACTCTCAAGAAAAACCCACGGGAACGTGACAGAATGATCAAGCTCGGATTCGAGGGTGGGATTACTACATTCGACGTGTACGACCATGGCGGTTACGAACAGTTCAAACCAATGAGTAAGAGTATCAGGGATTTCAGAAAAGACATGATTCTCTCGCTTGTTGCGGTAAGATCAACCGAAGAGATGCAGGATGAGATCGACTATGCCCTTAAAACATTCAAGACCGACTATATCGACCTGTACCGTAACCACAGGGTCGATGACGACAGAATGCAGATCATTGAAAAGAATAAGCAGGCCGGGAAAATCCGCGCGATTGGCGTGGTTTCTCATGACGGTAACGCCATGAATCGCTACATTGACGATTACCAAAATATTCTCGATTATGTCATGATTATCTACAATTTTCACCACAATATGGGACGGCCGAGGGGTGGTGAACAATGGCCGTCGAATGAATATCCGGGGCTTATACCACGCTGTGAACGTCTCGGACTCGGTATTATCGGAATCAAACCTATGGGCAGCGATGATATGATTGCACTGGCAAAGCAAAAAGGATATCTGGAAGACCCATCCGGCTCGATTTCCCAGGCGATGCTCCGGTATGTTTTCACTGCCCCGGAAATAGACTGTGTCATGCCCGCCATGAACAGCATGAACGAGTTAATCACAAACCTTGAGACAACCTATTCACCCAAAATTACTCCTCCCGAACGAAAACGGCTCGAGGTATTGAGCAGTGAAGCGGACGCTCTAAAAGGCGCATACTTACGGCCTCATTACCGCTGGCTGGAGAACTGGGCGGAAATCAGGCAGGTTTAAAAGGTAAGTCTTTTTTTTGCTGATGCCTTATCGGGTAGGAGGCGGGGTCGCCCCCACCGTCCTCCCACACCACCGGGCGTACGGTTCCGTACCACGGCGGTTCATGAACCACA
>JAFGMP010000002.1 GCA_016927495.1 Candidatus Latescibacterota bacterium
ACTGAAAATACCAGTATTACTCAAAGCAATATTATGCATACCAGTAAATCCGATTCATCAAAACATGAACTTAAAAATGTTGAAATAAGCGCTTTGGATGCTGTAAGAGTTGATAAGACTAATCCGACAAAAACCGCATCTTCCGTGTCAACAGAACAACCTGAAGCTGCGACTGGCTCAAAAAGGAGAACGGATAATTTAATTGCATATATTCCTGAGCATGAAATGGAAAAAAGTGAATTTATCCGAAGAGATTTTACTCCTGATTTGATAGAACAGTATCCGACAGGTAATTTTTCGCCGCGCACTGTTAAAAACACGTCTTGGGAAATTGGTGAGCATCTGGTTTTTGATTTAACGTATAGTTTTTATAATGCCGGGACTGCAACTATGTCGGTAATAGGCAGCGAGTGGGTTAACGGCGGTGAATGTTACCATATACAAACTACTGCACGATCAAATGACTTTATATCGGCATTTTACAAAGTACGTGATCAGGTTGATTCTTATATAGATAAAAAAGGTATTTTTTCGAGAAGACTTGAAAAAAGATTACGTGAGGGTGGTTATGAATCGGACCGATTTGTAGATTTTTACCATGACAGACTGCTCGCCCTAAATACGAAAGAAAAATATGCAATTACGAACATTCCCGTATATGTTCAGGACATATTGAGTTCATTATATTATATACGTACACTTGATCTGGATGTGGGAAAAACCAAGGAAATCGAAGTTTACGCCGATGGTCAAGTATACACACTTAAAGTAATAGTACATAAAAAAGAAAAAATAGAGGTACCTGCAGGAAAATTTACTTGTTATAAAGTTGAACCCGTATTAAAATCAGAGGGATTATTCCGGCAAAAAGGAAGGCTGCATGTATGGCTGACCGATGACCAGTATAAAGTTCCTGTAAAAATGACAAGTAAAGTGGTAATAGGCAGTATCGCATCAAAGTTGATATCATATCAGACCGGAATTGCACAATGACAGTTAGCAAATATTTAATTTTTCAGCTTATAGCTTCTATAATTTTCTTTGCTTACGGATGTGGAGCAGGCGTAAAATCGAGTGATTCAAAGACATCTTCATATGGTATGATAGAGGATATTGATCCTTTCTCTTTTGGAGATGAATACGCTATTAATCTCTCGTCTGCCGATAAATCCGGTTCGCAGAAACCTGTTGTACCGCAAAATGTTACCAATTTACAATTTCAAAGTAATGCGAAAAACACGGATAAGAATGCACAAAATACTGAATTGCCCGCTTCATCACAGGAAATACCCGGATACAGAGTTCAGATTGGTATGTTCAACGATGAAACTGAAGCCTATAGTTATGCTGAAAGGGCACGGTTAAAAGTTGAAATCAAAGTATATGTCATTTATGAAGCGCCCTTTTTCCGGGTCAGAGTAGGAGATTTCAGAACGCAAAAAGACGCAGAGAATTATGTGAAAATTCTTAAAGAAAATGGTTTTCGAAATTCATGGTGGATCAGAACGAAAGTTAATGTAAACTAATCAAGAAAGGAATACCTTTTGAAAACAAATCGTTTCAATTTCTACATCGCCATTTTAAGTGTATTGCTTTTTGTTAGCTGCTCGTCTTTAAAAAATTTAAAAAATGTTTCGGATTCCGGAAAAACAGAGTCTTCTGAAGTTACCGAAGAGGTTGCTGCTATTGATTCTGTTGATGTTGAAAATCGATATGCGGAAGAAGAAGTTCTTCTTGAAAAAGTTCTCCAGTATCACGCTGAAGCACAAACTGCACATGAGTATTTGGATTTCGGTTTTGCGGAAACGAAAATCGACAGCGCTTTCGTATTGATCAGTTCTGTTAATCTTGATGCAATTGAAGATGAGGATTTGGCTTTACGGTTCAAAAATGCTGTATTTACACTTGGCAAAGAACTTGGAATGATTATCCATGAATCGGAAATTATTTCAAAAGAAAATTATACTGAATGGATCGATGAAATTGATAATTTCGATGATTTTAAAAATGGAAAGTGGACAGATGAGGAACTCAGAAAAATAGTACTGAAAATATCGCTAAAAAGTGATATACCTTTGGATTATAATGAACAAGTAAAAAAAGCAATTTATTTTTTCCAGACAAATCGACGCGACGAAATGGCTAAATGGTTGAGACGGAGCGGTAAATACCTTCCCTTAATAAAAGAAATTTTAGCGGAAGAAGGTGTGCCTCAGGATATAGCATATTTAAGCATGGTTGAAAGCGGTTTAAATCCGAATGCCTATTCACGTGCAAGAGCAGTTGGCCTATGGCAGTTTATGTATTCGACCGGAAGACTATATGGTTTAAAAAGGGATGAATGGATCGATGAAAGAAGAGATCCTGAAAAATCAACCCGGGCAGCCGCGAAACATCTCAATGATCTCTATAAAATGTATAAAGACTGGTTTCTTGCCATGGCAGCTTATAACTGTGGCCCCGGCCGTGTAACACGACAGGTTACTCGTACACCCGACATTGAATACTGGGATATGAGTCTGCCCCGTGAAACGCAAGGGTATGTACCATTTTTTATGGCAGCGCTCGTCATAGCAAAGGAACCCGATCTTTTTGGGTTTGAAAATGTTGAATATGAACCACCGTATGAATATGAGACTGTTGAAGTTCATCCCTATACAAGCCTTGGTATCGCAGCAAAAAGCGCAGGTGTAACTATCGATGAATTACGGAACCTGAATGCCGAACTGATAAAAGACCATGCTCCTGCGGGACAGAAAAAATATTCACTAAAAATACCAAAAGGAACGAAAAGTAAGTTTCTCGTTGAATATGCAAAACACCAGCCAGAAAAATATACCCCTCCTCGTGTTTCAACCTATTATGTCAAGGGTGGTGATACTCTTTCCAACATCGCTCGTAAATTCGGAGTAAGCGTAACAAATCTTAAGAATGCAAATAATCTGAAAAATGTTCACCAGCTGAATGTTGGGCAAAGATTAAGAATACCAGGTTCGAATGATCAATATGCCGATGTCTCTGTAAACTCCGCCAGTATTCCCGTGGCAGATACCAGATCCTATAAAGTTCAAGAAAATGACACTTTAGGCATCATTGCGGAAAAATTCCGTACAAATGTAGCCACTTTGCAAAGTTTGAACAACATGGGGAAAAGAACGACGATTTTTAAAGGTCAAACAATTGTGGTACCTGAAACGGGAGCGAAAAAAGCACCGGTTGCACAATCCACGCAAGCTTCGCCGAATAATACAATAGTATCCGCATCAATCGACACAACACCTGCACAAATCACTTATATCATTCAGGAAGATGATACATTGTATGAAATTGCACAGAAATATGGGGTAGACTATAAAGACATTATGTTGTGGAATAAAATATCAAATCACCGTACGATAAAACCAGGACAAAAGATTGTGATTAAGAGGACAAAAGGGTAAATGTCCCTGTTATGCCTCAATTTAACAGCATCATCTCGACAAGGGAGATACTTTTGTGAAACATTTTTTTAAACAAGTCAGTATTATTTTTTTACTTTGTTTGATAGTATCACCGGTTTTGAGCGACGTTCAAAAAACAGTAAAAATCGAGGGAACAGGACTCGGCTCAAACGACCTTGGCGAGATAGCATGGGACGGTCAGTCATTGTGGGTCACCGGTTCCGGTACGCTGACCAATCTTATCGGTTCGGGACATTTGAAACAGGACTGGATATCCTACGAAAATTTGCCAGGATTCGGAAAGGGAAGTATGTCCGCGCTTTATGCTTCAGGTGATACATTGGTTGTGGCATGGCAATACAGTGGAGATATTTCCGGTCTACCTTACGATTTTGGCGATGGATTGTCCATATCGAAAGATCACGGTCAGACATGGGAACATATTCCGGTGACCTATTATTTCCCCGAAAGGATCGACTGGAAAAATCCGAGTGTACAAACAATGACCTGGGATATTGTTTATTCTGGAAAAACTATGTGGTGTTCGACAACATATGGATATTTAATTAAAACTGATGATCTTGGAAAAACCTGGGGCCATGTCTATCCGAACGCAGACAGTCTCGATTATGGCAGCCTCAATCATCATGGTGTTTGTGTAGATGCATATGGTGATACATTGTGGGTAGGTACCATGCAAGGTATCAACGTCAGTTTCGACAAGGGTGAATCATGGAAAAATTTCTCATGGCCACTGGATCATTCCGGTGACCCGGAGACCGATAACTGGCCGGGTAATTTTGTAACGGCAGTCGAACATAATGTTGTCGGAGGAAAAACACATATATGGATCGGTTCTCAGTATGAAAGTCAAAATTATGGACTTGGTATCGATGGCATATGTTACACCAACGACAACGGCCAAACATGGGAATACAAGACAAAAGATTATATAGCCCATAACTTTGCATTCGGTTTTAATGGTGCGAGTGATCCCGATGTTAGCGCGGAAACGGTGCTTGCCGCTACAGATTCCGGTCTTGTTATATCTTATGACTTTGGTGAAAAATGGAACTTATTTAATATCCGTGAATTGCAGATTAATGGAACTGAGAGCAATCCCGACACTACGGTTGTTAACTCATGGGAATATGGAACACAAATATATGGTCTGGTGGTTGTCAAAGAAACAGAAACGATATGGGTAACCAGTTCAAACGGTCTCGCACGATCTCTTGACTGGGGCAAATCCTGGGAGATATTTCAGGGTGTAACCCGGGTTAAATCACTTGATACCGGAGACAGAAATATCGGTATATCAGCCAATTTTGACGAAGTCGAAACCTATGCGTTTCCCAATCCTTTTTCACCGTTGCGAAGCGACAGGAATTACTCACGTACAAAAATACAATACTCAATCCAGAGTGATGCGAGTATAACGATCTGTATCTATGATTATCAGGGCAGACTTATAAAGGAACTCATTCGCAATGAGCATCGCCAGGGAGGACGTGATCATCAGGAAGTCTGGGATGGCCGTGATAGTGAAAATAATATTGTGCCTAATGGCGTTTATTTTTATGTAATTAAAACCGATAAAGGGGATTCGGCACGTGATAAAATTGTGGTTCTGGACTAAACATTTACTTCGCAAAAATGTTTTAGCGTGTATACTGTTTTCAGTACTTTTAATACAACCGGCCTTTTCGGAAGAGTATCGATCCTGGACGGGTGAATTTATGCGAATGGGCGCCGGTGCCCGGGCGATGGGCATGGGGAATGCATACACAGCAGTTGAGGGTGATGTTTACAGTTCGTATTTCAATCCTGCTGCTTTAGCGACAATCGATGAACGCCAGTTGGCTATTTCTTTCAGATATTTGAGTATGGACAGACATTTTAAGCATGTTGTGATCGGAAGCAAAGTCGGCATAGATGCCGGTTTCGCGTTATCGTGGATAAATGCAGGCACGGATGATATTGTCGGACGTGATCTTAGCGGTAATCCGATTGGCTCCATAAATGACAGCCGTAATGCATTCTCGGTCTCTTTTGCGAAGCAACTCACAAAAATGATTTCAGTAGGACTCAATGCAAAGGTTGCTTTATGGAAACTTGGCGGTGAAGATGCGAAAGCTTTCGGATTCGATCTGGGAATAATCACACATCCTATCGAACACTTTTCGCTTGCTTTCGTGGCACGTGATGTTAACAGCAGATTTACATGGACCAGTACACGGTGGAAATCGACTATCGGCGATATCGATGGACAACCAATCGAAAAAGAAGACAAATTCCCGCTATATTACACTGCCGGTGTTTCGTATAAAATGCTGGGCGATAAGCTTCTTTTGGCATCCACACTTGAATTTATCGAAGATAATCCGTATGGAGTAAATCTCGGTGTTTCGTACGAGTTCAATGACACTTTCACATGCAGATCCGGTATTTATAACTATACTTCCTCAGATGAACTTGATTCAGGTTCATATACGGCAGGATTCACCGTCCGTGTAACTCCATCGATCAGCGCAGATTATGCCTATGGAACGGACGGCATCGATAATGACAACATCCATTGTATCTCACTCATAATGAATTACGGGGCAGAATAAGTGACAAGGCATGTAATTTTAGTAATGGCCGCTCTTTATGTTTTTTCCGCGGCAACAGTATTTTCTCAGACAAAAATTAGCGAAACAGGGAAAACCGGCATGTCATTTCTTGCGATATCGCCTTCATCGCATATTACATCGCTTGGAAGTTCGGCCACGGCATTGAATACCGGTGCATCATCGATATGGTCCAATCCTTCGCTTATCGCCTTTCAACATGAACGTTCGGCTCAATTCACTCATACCGAGTGGATTGAAGGAATAAATCAGGAATATGCAGCAATATCTTCTCCGTTCAGTTTTGGCAGTATGGGATTAGCTGTTCAGCTTTTCGATTCGGGTGATATCGAGCTTCGGGGAAATGTACCGAATTCTGATCCGTTGGGAACTTACAGTATAAAAAACGTATCTTTGGGATTGACCTATGCCCGTGCTATTACAGAAAATATAGCTGCCGGACTAACTTATAAAAAACTGTTCGAAAAAATATCCGATGAAACGGCCGGCGGATATGCATTTGATGCAGGATTACTCTATAACACTCCGTTTAAGGGAATTTCACTTGCTGCATCAGCCCGAAATTACGGTCGAATGAATAAATTGAAAAATGACCGTACGGAACTGCCGTCCGATATTTCTTTTGGTGGGATTTACAACGGAATTTTACCCGGTTTCGGCCAGTCGTATTCGGTGCTTACCGATATAGTAATTCCAAAATACGGAGATACGGGAATCAGAGTCGGATTTGAGATTAATCCCCTGGAATATATGTCATTAATGCTTGGTTACAGAAGTGACAGCGACATTGAGGATGTAAGTTTAGGCATCGGCTTTTCCGTGGATAAATATGCCGC
>JAFGMP010000044.1 GCA_016927495.1 Candidatus Latescibacterota bacterium
CCATTTATAATTACCAGATAATAGTCCATGTTTTTTTCCTACAGAATCAAAAAATATATTTTCACGATTCCCACCTGTCATATGGAATGCCGATGTAAGACCCTCACCATGATCAACTCTTTTATACATGTTTTCATGGATTTGGTCTTTATTAATAAATGATGCCCATATACGTAACTCACTTATAATACCTTTAAATTTTTCACCTATTGATAAATTAAAACTTGGTATACCATTTTTGGATAATGATCCTTCAAAGACTAAATCTCCATTTACATAAATATGTCTTTTGTTTTCAAAACCGGTTAAAGCAACATGATACCACTTGTCTTTAATTAAAGTAAAATCTTCATTTGATATCCCTTCATAAACATAAATATTCGAAATAATAGATGGTGAATAATAATCAGTATCATCGTAATACGATGTTGTCTTAATCAACCAATCCGAAGGAGAACCGCTAAATTGTATCCATAGCTCAAGGGATTTCACAGGATAGTATAATGTGTTAATATAATTATATCCGCTATTTTCAAATGATAAAGCGTTTGATTTTATCGACATGATTGAAAACAATCTGTCATTAACTTTATAAATTTCCGGATTTACCATATCTGATACCCTAACAAAACACTGAGTTGATGAATATTCCATTTCAGGTATGATCCAATCATAAGTCCGGTCTACTGCATCTATATTTGATACTATCGGCCGCCAGTTAATTCCATTATCAACTGAGTATTCAAGATTTACTTTATCAGAAGCTGTATAATTCCATTCGATTGTACACAAAAAATTAGTTTTCCATTGTTCACCGCCATGTGGAGTAATTATAGTAATCTCAGGAAAAACAATGCTGAAAAAGTCAGAATTAATATCATAAATCTGAGAATTATCCGTATCTGAAATTCTTATTTGGCATTCTGATGATATAATATCAGGCACTGACCATATGTACGATTCAGTTGAGACATCAACGTTGTCAGCTATATTTTTCCAATGTATACCACCATTGGCAGAATACTCTAACTTAATTTTTTCAACTTCAGCGGGTTTCCATGTAATGGTAAATATTCCACCAGAAGGCACCTGATCACCTGCAATAGGAGACATAAGACGTAAGACTTGTCCTGTCGAGTTTGAGATTTTCAATAAACCGTTTGCTGTTCCCACCCATAAATTGTCGTCATCATCAATAGTAAGTGCTGTAATAGTGTTGTCGACCAAACCGTCAGCTGTGGAATAAGTAATCCAGTTTCTCCCATCATACACCACGAGACCTGTATCCGTTCCGAACCATTTTCTGTCATACTTATCCACAACCATCACATTTATATGGTTTGAGATCAATCCACTGTTTTCTGTAGTATAATTTATCCACGTTTCACCATCAAAAACCCAAATTCCATTATTTTCCATTATTGGTTTTTCAGTTTCTGACTTATCAATTACTATTACATTGGTAGAAAACCACATAGCACCTTTATTATCTTCAATTATAGATGTTACATGTCCATAAATACCAGGATCCATTAATTTGATTTCTTCATTTTCATACAATCCGATGATTTTATAAACCGGTATATTAGCATCATCATCCCATACATAATAAAGATTCCAAAATCTGTCTTTGCTGTCTATTGCTAAATTTATAAAACGATTATGAATTCCTTGATATTCTCTATATTTGACTATCCATTCGTGGCCATTATAATATTCAATACTTGTTTCTCCCTCTAACCTAGTATAACTATATATTCTCCAGATCGTGCCCTTACTATCAACCGCCAATCCGGAAACAGTATAAAATCCACTACTATCCATATGTCGTTCCCATATACCATCTTTGTAGGATGACACTGTATTAATACCTATCCAAACATCTCCGTTCCCGTCAACGACAATTTTGCTGCCGCCTGGTTCATGGTGGACAAAACTTTCTGTTTGCCTGTTAAATTGATATGAACCTGAATACTTCGTACCTATCCAGATATCGTCACCGTTTGCCGCCAGACAGCTTATATTTTTAAAGTCAGGATAATTGGTTATAACAGGGGTATAATCAGAACCGTAACTTACAGCAGAAAATAAAGTGATGAAGACTATAAAGCAGAGTATGATTATGTGCTTATTCATGGCAGTGATCTCTGGTGAATAAACGCGCGGCAAAATACGTAGTGATCATGTATGGATTATATACATAGGAATATGTGATCTGTCAAGGTAAATTTGAGGGGGACTTGATAAAGCTTCGATCAATAAATAGCGATCAAAATTTTCAAATATCAACCGATAAGGACTAAATCCGGATTATTCACAAAAAGATACAGAACAAAACAATGTAATGTTTGTAAAAAAAACCCTCGACTGTCACTCTGAGTAAAGCGAAGAGTCTAAAAAAATAAAAACAAGATTCTTCACTTCGTTCAGAATGACAGGATATAGGTGATAATGAATAATAAGGGACTTTCATCAATAGAAAAAAAAGTTTTATGAATTTTTCCTTCATTAACTTCATGACCTTCATGGTAAAAAATAACAGCTTCCGGTTTCTCTCACCCAAAAAAATCGCTTCCATGATATGCACTCACAACTTATACTGATAAAAATGAAAAATGGTAAAAATACACAGGAGGTTTTACATGTCAGGACGTCGCACATTCATCAGAAATACTGCCGCCGGTATCGCTGCCGCTGCGGTTGCCGGTGGAGCGAAAGAAATTCGCGCTGCAGAAGAACAGACTATCGACCCACGTAAACCTTTCAGGCGGACATCGCGTTATAAAAGCGAACTGGTTACCATCGGCATGGTCGGGGGACGGCACGGCACCCATACGAATGGTATATGGGGTCAGAACTGGAACCCGGATGACACCCATATCAGGACCACCGGCATGAACGGCCGGTATGTCTGGTGCCTGCGTGACGAGGACAAGCAATATTACCGTGACAAGTACGGATTCGAACCGGTGAAAAATCCTGAGGATATGATCGGTTATGTCGATGGCGTTGTGGTGGATGATTTTTATGCCACCCCGGTCAATCACCTGATGGCCAAACCGTTTCTCGAAGCCGGAGTACCGACATTTGTGAACCGTCCCTGTTCGACCTCCATGGCAAAGGCACGGATGCTGACCGATACGGCTGACAAGCACGGCACACCGCTGATGTGCGGGTCGACATGGGAATATACAGAAAGCTGCGGCGATGTCCGCTCCTCACTCAGGGATGTCAAGGAAATCAAAGGATATGTGGCACATAACTCCATGAGCGATTATTATACCCACGGTGTCCATGGAATCTATTACATTTACTCCTGCCTGAAAGATGAGATCAAAAAAGGCAGGGGTAAGGCCGTCACTGCATCATACATAACCCGCGACTGGAGAAAACCCGGAGGATGCATTACATTCGAACATGAATGTCCGGAGGGTTTTTATTATGGTTCTCTGCATGAACCCAGCGGAGCAAACGGCAATGCTTACATACGGGTATTCGGCAGCCGACCCTTCGATGTCGAGGGCAAGATTCCCGGAGCGCCGGGATATTTCAGATATAATACATGGAATGCCATGCAGCTTGTGATTCAGGAGATGTTCGAAACGAAGAAAAGTCCTGAGGAAAGTTTCGACATCCTTGAAAAGACTGCGATGTTCCTTATGGCGTTCAAATCGGTGCTTCACAATAATTGCGGGCCTGTCCGCCGTGAGGAGCTTGAGGGCTGGGAACTGGTGCCGCCCTCGGATAAATTGCTGGCAAGTAACAGTGAATCGGGTAATACCGCCTATACGGTGGATGAACTGAAACAGATCGCACGGGTTTTTGGCGGCGATTATGTTGAACCGTAAAAAGTTAATGATATTGTATATTAATGATAATTTTGCCCAAACTTTTCATAAAAAATAGTATAAGTTTGAGTCTTAAATGACAAAAATATTTTGACTATTTGTAAATTTATGTTGCTTATTTATTATTTTGTTTACTTTTCTTTGAACGCTGCAAAGAAAAGTAACAAAAGAAAACGCGCCCTCGTGAAATGCCTAAATCCTCATTCACTGCATTTTTCCGGGAAACGCAGAACTCACCGCCTTCGACAGGCTCAGGCAGCTCAGGCATGCTGCGTTTCTTTTCCGGAAAAGCCTTGTTCTTTCGGGGCTTTTCAATAGGGAAAATATTATGCGCCGAGTATTATGTTTGTGAGGGAATTTATGAATAATAAGTTTTTGATATTACCCGTTTTTATCATGATGTGTTTGAATATATCATCATCTGCACACTCCGAAATGGTCTCGACCCACTGGGGCGGCGTTGCTGAAATGGCGTACGACCTTGGATTCATGCACAGGCTTATGAGGCATCCTGACGGCGGTATATGCCTTTTCAATATTGATCTGATCGAAAATGATGCTCCGGGTGCAGGTTTCAGCGAAAAGGGAGTGTACAGTGACGATATCTGGGGGCAAAACCGTGTCCGAAAGATGTTTTTTTTGGAAGATAACCGTGCCGAAAAAGCCTGGGTAGTTATCTGCATTAAAAAACAGGGGAAATACCCGCTGACCATCGATCTGAACGGTTCACGGTCCCGGATGGACACATGGGATGAACGTGAAAAATCGGAATGGTGCCGCTGGGTCTGTTTTGATGGCGATGAACTTAAAAACGGTAAAAACACGGTCGAATTGTCATGTCCCGAGGCCGGTTCGAAAGATGACGGCTGGGAGATTTTTATCGCAAGAGCCGATGAATTCGCCGATGGCGGAGGTGATCCCACCGATGTTGGTAAAACGTCATTTAAATCAACGGACAACGGAGAATCCTGGAAAGAAAGCCCGTTTGGACCGCTCGGGAAAACACGTGCCGAGTATTCGGTCAGACTGAGTCTCGATCGTTATGTGAAAACCGGCTGGCTCGCCACACCGGTCATCGATTTATGGAAAGGCGATTCACAGGATTTTATCGTTCCCCTGCGAATGATACGGAAACTGAGAGTACAAATCCAATCTGAAGTACCCAAAGACACACAGGTGGAATATTACATGCGTAAAGGAACAGCGCCGGGACCGTTTTCCGATGAATGGGAACCGTACGAACTCATCGGGTCGGACTCATCGCTCGAAACTGAATACGATGGCGCTGCGATTAACAGACGATATATCCAGCTCAGAGTGGAGCTTACGACATCGAATCCACTAAAAACACCCGTGGTGAAATCGGTACATGTCGAGGCAGATCATGAGGAGTATACTCCGAAACCTTCGAATATTAATGTTGTCAGCATGGAAAATCCACCCATAAAATATTCATCGATAAACTGGGAATGGGAAAGCTGGGACAGGCCCGAATTCAGGGAACTTCGGGAACGTGAAAGCCTCGATGATGTCATCGTGGGGAGCACCAACGAATTCAATGCGCAGGTACGGCTTATGGATCATGCCTGTAAACGCTGGATAGACGGCGGCGTATTGCCCGATTTTCCCCCATGGGACGCCCTTGGTATCCTTAACCATATCGATAAGAATGGTGCAGGTGGCATGTGCCTCCAGAACAACAATTTCCTCGCCGGACTCTGTATGGTCTATGGCTGGCAGGCACGGATTGTCAATATTTCTCATGAGGTATGCGAGGTCTGGAATGACGAGTTCGGGAAATGGATCTATATCGATGCTCATCGTGTTAACCAGTATATGTTTGACGCAGTTACTGCGGAACCCCAGAGTGTACTCGATCTGCACCGGGGATATCTTGACAAGTATTATCCCGACAGTTCCATCGACTGGATGAATGATTTTCTGTATGCGCGGTCAATGGACGATACATTCCCGGTCAAACGGGGAACACTGGATCACAAAACCCCGTATGGATTCAATTCATTCAACATGGCTGCACAGGTGCGTATGGTTCCGAGGAATAACTGGTATGAAAAGCCGACACCGAGACCGCTTAATCATGGGCTTACACAGTGGCAGTGGAACGGTTATATCAACTGGTATGATGACCGTACGCCTCCAAATCGCAAATACTCATGGTTTACCGATCGCCCCCGTGATATGTGGCCGGACTTGAATAAAGTCCATATCGATGCAACGTCCGGGCATGGAAATGACCGTCTGATATTACGGTTTGAAACATACACGCCAAACTTTTGCCATTTCGAGGTCGATGTAAATGATACAGGCTGGAAGAAAGCTCCGGAACGATGGGCATGGATACTTCAGTCGGGGCGAAATACGCTGAGAGTATGTGCTGTTAATAAACTGGGAGTGAAGGGGAAACCCTCGGTGATAATACTCAATCACGGTGATTCCTATCTCGATTCATACAGAGATGAGTAGAAACAAAAATATTCCGTCTCTACACGCAAGTTGTGCCAGTTGTTTGTGCGGTGTGCAAATTTCTCATAAGTCTATATTTTTCTTGATTATATGATGAATTTGAAGTTATAGAGGTCGATACATTCTTTCTGCAATCCTAATCCTTTCTTAACTATCGGTTGAATTCACCTAAAAAATATTGTACATTCACGATGGAGGAAATTTACATCTACCAAAAATATTAAAGGAGGATCAGCCTTGAAACGGCGACTCAAGATCTTTGCGGGCCTTTCGAACAAAGGGTTGGCAAAGGAGATATGCACGTGTCTTTCCATCGATCTCGGCCAGATGACATACAAACAATTTTCAAATTTCAATATCAAAGTCAGACTGGAGGAAAGCGTCAGGGAGGACGATGTCTATGTCATCCAATCGGGATACCCGGATACCAATGAAGCGCTCATGGAGTTACTGATAATTATTGATGCCCTTAAATATGCTTCAGCTTCACGCATTACGGCGGTACTTCCATATTATCCTTATGTTCGTTCCGATAAAAAAGACGAACCCAGAATTTCCATCACCTCACGTCTTGTCGCAGATCTTCTTGAGACTGCGGGAGCTAACCGTATACTTACCATGGATCTTCATGCCCCCCAGATTGTGGGATTCAGCCGTATACCGGTCGACCATCTCCAGATAAAACATACTATGTGCAATTATATAAAGAAAAAGAGACTGGATAATTATGTCATTACCGCACCTGATGTTGGTTCGGCAAAAAGAGCCGAGGGTTTTGCACGGCGTCTCGATGTTCCGATGGTTATTCTCGATAAACGGCGATACAGCGATGATGAAAAAGCGGAGGTATTGCATATTATCGGCGATGTCGAGGGGAAAGACTGTTTCATAATCGATGATGAAGTCAGCACCGGCGGATCTATGATAGAGGCGTGCAGAGCGCTTAAGGAAAACGGAGCCAATGATTTATATGCCGGCTGTTCTCACGGTATTCTTTGTGGTGATGCCTGCCAGAGGATCCAGGATTCGGTTATCAAAGAATTTGTTACCACAAATACAATCGATCAGTCTCAAAACTGTAAATATGGCAAAATAAAAGCGCTCAGTGTGGCAAAACTGTTTGGCGATGCAATTGCCGCTATTCATATGGGAACTTCGGTTTCAAAACTGTTTTTATAAGATCGTTTGTGAAAAAAACACAATACATTTTAAACTCATTCAAATCCGGTCGAATCTATGCCCAAAATTCTTATCATTAACGGTCCGAACCTGAATCTTCTGGGAACCCGTGAACGTTCGGTTTATGGCGATACCAGTCTCGAAACAATCAACCGTAATGCCATTGAGCACGGAACAGGTCTCGGCTACGAAATTGCGACATTTCAGTCAAACAGTGAAGGCGAAATTGTCGACACTATCCATAAGGCTTCCCTGCAGTATGCAGGTGTAGTCATCAATCCTGCGGCATATACCCATACCAGTGTGGCAATTCGCGATGCAATCGCCGCAGTCGATATTCCTTTTGTGGAGGTTCATCTTTCCAATATCCATAACCGTGAGGAATTCCGGCGTACCTCATTGACGGCTCCGGTGTGTGTGGGACAAATAAGCGGATTTGGTCCGACATCCTACATTCTCGGAATCGATGCACTGAGAAGTATTATCGAGAAAAACAGTTGAGTTGGTAATCGGGAAATACTTAAGATTCGGTGATCATTCACGATTCATTTTTGGATGCTTCATCGGCAATTTGCTGGCAAACTGATTCCCATATCGGGAATTTTGTATCCAATCCGTGTTCTTTTAAGTGGGACACATCTATTTTTACATGATAAGACATTTTCCCGTCCTGGAATAATTTATGTTCGATTATGTTTGCGTATTTTACCGCAGTTAACGGATTGATTGTATCAGACGGGATATCGTCAGAACTGTGGTGAGATGCGATCGCCTCGATTACCGGTTGCGGAAATCCCCATAAACCCATGAGATAACCACCGATTTTTTCGTGTGTAACGCCGAAATTTTTCAATTCTCCTTCAATAACGGATTTTTGCATTTTTCTGGCATCCTCAATAACGGATTTATATGTTTCCGGGATGTTAACGGCAAGGATAAGTTTGCCGATGTCGTGAAGCAATCCGGCGATAAATGCATAATCTTTACTCTTGTTATCAATTTTTTCATATTCGGCTATTTTCTTTGCAAACATACCTACGTTTCTGCTGTGGTTCCATAATTCGCTTAGAGACAATGCTTCCAATGTCATACTGTCGAATTGCTCGAAAACGTTAATCGATAAAACAAGAGCGCTGACAATATCCATTCCAAGCAAACTTACCGCCTGTTCGGGAGATGCGACATGATGACGTATACCGAAAAATGTTGAATTAACCAGTTGAAGGATTTTAGCGCTCATACCGATATCCTGGGAAATTATTTTAGCAACCGATTTTATGGAGGCTTCGGGTGATTCGAGTTCGGCCATAAGCTTGGTATACAGCAGGGGCAGACTCGGCAGGGTTTCCATTTGGGAGATTAATTCCTGAAGTTTACTGTCAATTAACAATCCATTTGTCGAGCAAGCCTTGTTGATCATCGTTTTCAATTCGTCGGTATCGCATGGTTTGGTAAGATACTGATGAATAGGGCCGACCGAACGCAGTATGAAATCTTTATCAGCATGTCCTGAGAGAACAAATCGTATTATATACGGGTATTTATTTCTTACCGCATTTAATAGCTCCAGACCATTCATGCCCGGCATACGCATATCGGTTACAATAACATCAAAACGTTCCTGCGCCAGAATTTCAAGAGCTTTATCACCGCTTATGGCAAAATCCATGTCCCATTCAACCCTCATGTTACGAAGGGACCGCTTTAATGCCTGAAGAATGTTCGGCTCATCATCTACAAACAGAATTTTTTTCACGGGGATATGCCTCGATGATGTATCAAATTTACCTGACTTTTCCATAAAAATATACACTACAGATACTGTGCGCAGGAAAGATAACAAAATCAGGAGGCTACGGGAAACAAAAAGCTTGACATGGTAATGGGTAGTGTATATATTATACACTATGAGTTTCATACGAAAAATAAAAAAGGGCAATTCCGTCTATCTGGCCGAGGTTGAAAACAAAAGAATCGACGGCAGGATCGTACAGAAACATATCCGCTATGTCGGTAAAGAAGTGGATGACAAGCCCATACTCACCGGATCTGTGGAAAGATCCACAGTCGATAAGGTCACCATGTTTGGTCCGCTTTTAGTCTTGAATGAGATTGCCAGTCAGATTGGTCTGGCAGAGGTACTCGGAGACTACGGGAATTATCTTCTGAGTCTTGCGTATGCTCATTGTGTCGCGCCTGACAGCTTGAAAGGGATGAGTCAATGGTATGAGAAGACCGAGATCAGTAATCTTCTGGACATCCCAACGATCACGTACAAAAGGCTTGTCGAGGCTCTTGACTCTCTGGACGGGAGGGATGGCGATACGGTACAGGAGCGGATTTTTTCCCGATTAAAAGACGTGTTGAATCTATCCCCGTCAGGGTATCTGTATGATATAACGAATATCTATTTTTATGGTGTCTGTTGTCCTCTGGCCAGGAAGGGGCAAAATGCGGAGAGGCGCAATCTACCGCAGATACAGATTGGTCTGGCCGTAACGAAGGAAGATGGGATACCTATTTATCATAAGGTGTTTGATGGCAATATTTTTGATTCGAAGACCTTGCCGGATATACTTCTTCATCTCAAGCGCCATGAGATAAAGAATGTCTGCATTGTCTGGGACAGGGGTGTGAGTTCGAAACTTACTATTGGGGAAGCAAAGGGGATGGGGTTTGATGTGCTCTGCGGTTTGGCGTTGAAAACGGGGTTGAAAAAGATAGTCGATAGTGTTGTGGGGGATGATATTGTCTCCATGAAGCACAGAGTGAGACTCAGGAATGCGACGTTCTATGTGAAAAAGCAGCGGTACGAAGTCGAAGGGTTGAAAGGGTATATAGCGATATGCGTCAATGAACAACAACGACAGGAAATTCGTGAGAGGCGCTATGATGAGGTAGATCAGGCGCTTCAGCTTCTGAAGGAGAAAAAAGCTATCAAGGCAGGTCTTCGCAAGTATATCACATACAAAACTATCAATCACAGGGCATTGCAGGTCTCAGAGCGGTATGATGGGATATCGGTTATTTTTTCAACCCGTAATCTCAAAGCAGAGGACATGGTGAAAGGGTATTTTGAGAAAGACCGGGTGGAAAAATCGTTCCGGTGTCTGAAGAGCTTTTTGGAGATGGACAAAGTGAGGTTTTGGCTAGCCAACAGAGTCCGAGGGCACATTTTCATTTGTTATCTTGCCTATCTGCTCCTCTCTGTGCTCGAATACAGGTTGAAGGAAAGCAGCATGAGCGCTGTTAATGTGTTGAAATCAATGGAATCGATGTATAAAGTCTATCTCACAGATCCAAAATCTAAGAATACATTTGTTAAAACAGTGAC
>JAFGMP010000333.1 GCA_016927495.1 Candidatus Latescibacterota bacterium
ATGACAACAATGAAATACCGGAGTAAATATTATGAATGTGATAAAGTTGTTGTCGATCCCAACCTTCTGCCGCGGCCGGATAATGATATTGAGTAACCCATTGGCATTAGAGTAACTGTACAGCATTTATATTCTGAAAAAATATCTGAACACGATGTAAAGGATTAAAAGATGGACAGGATAACAATGACCGATAACGAGCAGCACAATCGAATATATTCCGGTCACAAAGCACAGGCCATAAATTATTTGGAAGCATACGGTATTGCCGATGGATTGCTGATCAATTTCGGAGGACGGAGCCTTGAATTTAAACGACTCTATAATAAGGAAATTGTCCGGAATCCATCTTTTTAATCCTGTCCGTCCGTAAAATCCTGTTCATCGTGTTCAAGACAGTAAAATTAATTCCTCTCACAAAATATTTCCCCACCTAAACATTCTTATTATAGCAATTGAAATAAATGATTTTTATTTCCCGGTGTTTTTTTATACTATATTCAATTCAGGGAAAAGTCATGAAAATGAATAACCGGAGCAAAATTAATGAATGTCTTAAAAATAACTTTAGTATTATCAATGATTTATGTTTTTTCACCCAAAATCGTATGTGCCGACCAGAATGGCTGGTACGCCGAGGGCGGCAACTATATACCGACGACGCGAATCAAGGTTACACTTACCAATACGCTTGACATCGACCGTGAAAACTGTCCGGTAGTGATCGAACGCCAGCAATTTCCGTTTTTTAACTTCAGCCCCCGTGAGATAGTGGTAGTCGATCCCAACCTTCCACCGAGGCCGGAACCGACCGAACAGGAAAAGCTTCTGTTCGGCGGGCACCTTCCACGGGAGGAGACTAACGGACGCTATATTCATTATCAGCTCGATGATCTCGACCGTGATGGCATGTGGGATGAGTTGTTCTTCATGACCGATTTCAAATCCGGCGAGACCAAAACCATATACCTTTATATAGGCTACAACAATCGCGGGTTGTACCCCCATAAAACATTTGCGGCTATCGGCGACTATGCCCGTCACCCGGTACCGATGTGGGAGTCGGAATACATGACCTGGAAGCTGTTTTATCCCACCGATGTTGATATTCAGGTCAAACGTAAACTCATGCTCAACGGCTATTACTCGCTTACCATGAACATGTCGGGCTATCATTTCAGTTATGACAAAGGTGCGGATATTATGACGGTCAGCACAACATTCGGCGGCGGTGGTATATGTATGTTCGAACATCCCGCGAAACCCGATTCGGTGTCACGGCCGCTGTTCAGCCCGTACCGTAAAACCGGGCCGCTGTATGATACACGTTTCGTGTTCGATGTAGTGGCAAGCGGGCCGCTGAGAAGCATTGTCAGGGCGCACACGCGTAACTGGCGCAGCGGTGCGGGGGAGTATGAACTCGAACAGTACTATTATGCCTATGCCGATAAGAATTACTCCACCTGTACGGTGAAATACCTGAAGTATTTCCCGGAAAACGACAGAACATCGTTTGGCTGCGGCATCAGAAAAATCATGCAGGAAGATGAGTTTTTCACCGGTGAGGGTTATGTTATTTCGAATTCATATGATATGGAGGTTATTGACCCGAATCCGGAAACCATTGATCGGAGCCGTATGATCCTGGATTTTGCAGGAATCGCGCTTATCGTAAAGGATAAATATAAACCGGAATATCAGGCGATTACATCGTTTCAGGGCAACCACACATTTCGTATCCCCTGTACCGAAGATCTGACCTACGAGTATCTGATTACCGCCGCATGGTCACAGGGACCGATTGCAAATACGCCGGAATCATTCAAAGAGTATGTCGTGACGACAGCGCTGGAATATAATAATCCCGTCGTTGTGGAAACTCTCGAATTGCAAAAGAAAAAGGACGGATACAAGCCAATAGAATACTGGGGTTGGGATGATGTGCATATATTGAGGTAAAATTTAAATATAAAAAAGGAAAAACAATGAAATATCACAGGATTTTAGTGCTTCTGATTATGCTTGCTGTTTTGGCGCAATGCGAAAAGCAGAAAATAGTGCCTTCTGCCGGGCAGGATATGATACCCTGGAGCATGACGGATGATTTCGAAACGGGGGAATTGTTTGCCTGGGAATGTTACCCGTACGCTCAGGATATCGGTTATGACCCCAATACTGTCTGCCTGAAAGAACCGGCTCATGGCGGTAGTAACTATGCGCTGGCCCGTATTGTGAGGCCGAACGATGCGCTCGATCTGTCGCAGGGATTTACCAAGCAGGTCGATTTGTGGACAGCGGAGGATACCTCGCTGAAATTTGCCCTGTTTCTCATGAGCGACCGTAAACCCGAAAGAGTCGATATAAAACTCGGCCTTTTCGACGGGCGGTTGTATACGCATACAATACAAGCACCTGATGTCAACACCTGGGTGGAGGTCGATGTACCATTGACGGATTTTTTGAATAATGGGAAAGCGCTCGCTTCTGGTGAACATGTTCAGGTCATAGCGCTCAAGGCGTTCTATCCGCTGGTATCCCATCTTATGAGCTATACGATTCTGATAGATGATGTTTCATTAAACGGGCTGCGGCCGCGGCGTTTTATTGCTCAGGAACCCAAAGCCACCGAATTCGAGCGATTCGGTGTGTCCATACTCAACCGTCACTATTATTACGAGAATATTTTCGGAATCAGTGTCGCCTCTGAGGGAAACCGTAAACTTGATCTTGTCGAGGGAACGCTTCGTGACTCTAAAGGTACAACTAAACTTAGAAATATCAGATTCTATGACGACGGTTCTCATGGCGACTCGAAAGCCGGTGACAACATATGGACTAATGATTCGATTTACCGTATTCTGACCGATGACGACCGTGGGCACTGGGAACTGTCTCTGACCGGATCATCGGAGAATACGCCTGATATGACATCTGCGTTCCGTTTCCTTGTCCCCGGAAAGCTGCTTACATCGTATGACCATCCGCGATTGTTCTTTTCGAAAAAAGAGATTGATGAACGTCTTGCCGAGGATGAATCGACATATGTGGCGAAGATTCTCGATAATGCGCTTTCGGGTCGTGACCGTTATGCTGATGTCAACATCGACGAAATCGAGGAGGACACCGAAGTGCCCGATGAATCGCTTACCGGCGGGCCGTATTCCCGTGTATCGGCACAGGGGCAGCGATGGATCAATCCTGCATATACACTGGCCGGAATCGCCGAATGGGGGGCATGGCAGTATTACTTCAAAGGTGATGATGTAGCGGGCCTTAGGGCGAAAAAGGCGCTGATAAAATTCTGCCAGTTCAAAGCCTGGAACCGTTCATGGATGGAAGCGCATGGCCGTCACATATATTTCCCGGTGGGTTATATGACACGGCGGGTTGCGATTGCGTACGACTTGCTGTACGGACTGATGAACGAAGAAGAAAAGCAGATAGTCCGTGACGGTATCATGAACAATGCCATCAAACCGTTTTACCGTGATATGGTCGAAATGAACCGTATGCCCTCAAGTTTATCCAACCACATCGCAGTCATAGTTGCCGGGCTTGGTCTTGCGGCAACAACGATTTATGGGGATGGGCCCGGAGACCCGTACCTTGAACCATACCTTTCTGGTATCATGGCCAAGATGAAAGATTTCATGGATAAAACCTATTTTCCCGAGGGCAGTTACGGGGAACCTTACACTTATCAGGCAATGGCATCCCGTGACCTGACGGAAACGCTTTGTGCATTCGAACGTAACTTTGGAGTGGATTACACAACCACGACCGATTTGAAGGACGCCTATATTTATCCGCTCTATGCAACCCATTCAAACGGCAGATATCAGGATTTCGGGGATGTGTCGCTCTGGTACGGCATGACACAGACTCATATGCAGTGGCTGACCTACCGTCTCAAAAATCCCTGGACATATGCATATCTGGAACCACAGTATGAATCGGGGCGGGGCGGAATTTTCGGATATCTCTGGTTTGTCGATGATATAGAACCGCGGTACCGTGAGGAACTGCCCACATCCAAGCTGTTCACCCACAAAGGGAATATGATAATGCGCTCCGACTGGAAAGATGAGGGCAGCATTATGATTTTTAAATGCGGACCTAACTCCAATCATTACCACCTCGACCAGGGAACGTTCGTAATCATGACCAATGGCACGGAGCTTTTGAGCGATGCCGGGCACAGCAGCAATTATTACCAGAACCTGTATTATCCCTGCTACTACACGCAGGCAATCGGGCATAATGTTATGCTGGTGGACATGAATCCCGAAAGCCAGGGTATAGCCGATTACGAAAACGGGGTAGCAGCGCTCCGCAATTATCCCCGGATCATACGCTATTTTGAGGGAGATGTTGCGGACGAAGTCGAGGGAGACCTGACCTGTGTATATAAGGATCAGCTTACGAGCTATACCCGGTCGATTCTGTTTATGAAACCCGATATCATTTACCTTTATGACCGGGTAAAAAGCCCGGAAAGCCATGAATTCAACTGGCTTTTTCACGCCGAACACACCGACGGCAAAAGCTCGATATCATATAAAGATAACCGTATAACCATATCGAGGCCGAAAGCGCGGCTTACTATGGATGTGGTTTCCCCGGAAATAATGTCATCGGCAATACGTGACTCCGACCGTGACGAGAGCTTTATAACGCTGTCGAGCGACACAGGACAGACCGATACATCATTTTTGTCGGTGCTGATGCCTGAACCGGTTGTTGCCGTCGACGATTCTCTCAAAGGGTCGAAATCAGAGTCGAAATCGGAACCGAGACCACAGGCAGTGTTATTTAAATCGGACAGTTGGATCGGAGCTCGTACCGAATACAAAAATGGCGCTTATGATATGGCGCTATTTCGCACCGAATCACAGGGAATGGCCGATACCATTGCTGTGCCGTTTGAAACGGACGCTAACCGTATGGCAGCAACCGTCGGGGGAAAAGGCAAAGTGAGCCGTTTCTTCATAGCGCGCGGGACTGGACTTTCCTGTGCGAGCGATACCACGTTTGTTTTCAACTGTGATCAAGAGTTGACTGCAGCAGTTTCTTATGGGGACAGTATGGTCAGTTTCGAAGCCGTGACCGGGCAGGAAACCGTGGTAATGCTAACGGTATATAAAGCGCCCGATACCATGCTCGCAAACGACCGTGAATTCGAGGAATGGAGCTATGACAATAAGGCTAAAGCGGTCACGTTTACGATTCCGAAAGGGCATAATGCGATAACGATTAAATAAAAATATTTTTACATTTTTTTATAGGTGCTTTCTTTGATCGTCCAAAGAAAGTACCAAAGAAATACGCCCCCGGTGAAAAGCCTTTTTCCGGTCTCACGTCATATTTTTCGGGAATTGCTGAACTCTCCTCCTTCGCCAAGGCTGCGGAGGATCGGACAGACAGCAATTCTATTCCGAAAAATATTTGTTCCACCGGGGCTTTTCAATGGGGAAAAAGAAAAAAAACCGAACCATAATTCGCATGATTAACCTGATTGCTTGATAAAAAAACATGACAGTCCTTTTTATTCTCCGTAGCAGTTACTACTGCGGAGAACGTGTAATCATGATTCAGACGATTGTACTGTAAATTCCAAAAGTACTTGCCAGATGAATTACATGGAAGTAATATACAGTAACGCTTTATTGAGGAAAATTGCTGGAAAAAAAACCACACGAATGGAAAAATTGTTCATCATACACAGGTAAAGGAGTATGTCATGACTGCTCAGAATTATTCGATGTCCCGCCGTGAAGCTCTTCGTCGCGGCCTTACCGGTGCAGCCGCCGTCACAGGTGGAGCCATGCTTTTTCAGAGATCATGTAAAGCGGAAGCACAGATGTCCCCCCGACGTCCCAATATTATAATATTCCATACCGATGATCAGGATTTCAATACGCTGGGTTGTTACGGGTACAATGTTTTGACACCGCATATTGACGGCCTTGCAGGCAGCGGCGTCAGGTTCAATCGCGGGTATGTATGCACCGGTGTATGTATGGCAAGCCGATACGGGCTCATCACCGGGCAATTCCCAAGCCGGTGTCTGAATCCGAACTTTCAGAAGGCATACCCGAAGAATGTCATGACCGAGCCGTTTTTCAATACCCATCTCAATGTCGGACAGCACAACTTTGCCAATGTTATGAAATCAGCGGGTTACAAAACAGGGGTGGTGGGAAAATGGGGAATTGGCGGTGTCGATCGTTCGGCTTTGGACAAACTGGAACGTTCTTCGTTCTGGGCAAATGCATGGAGAACAACAGATGATGATGTCGACCCTCGTAAAACAAAAGTGTCTGATATTCTCGCCGAGTCTCATGCGCAGCAGGTGAAGGATATCAAGCGGTTCGGTTTCGATTATGCTGCCGGAATCACCGACAATCCCGAAGCGTGGCAGAGCCGTGCGCTGAATTACCACAATCCCGAATGGGTAACATCGGCGGCGCTCGATTTCATCGATCAAAGCAAGAACGCCCCATTCTTCCTGTACATAAACCAGACGCTGCATCATATACCGCACCCTCAGGAATCGCTCTTTAACGGCGACCCCCGTATGACACACGAGGGTTATCTCGATAAAGTGCCCGACTGTATTCCACCGCGTGAAGAAATTGTGGCAATGGTGAAAGATAAAGGTTATCCCGAACATACTGCCTACTGCACCTGGATGGATGAGGCCCTTGGAGCGGTTATGAGAAAGCTTGGAGAGCATGGCATCACCGACGACACGCTCATTGTCTACATGAGCGACAACAATGTACCTGCAAAAGCGACTGTATATGAAGGCGGTGTCCGGGTGCCTTATATCATGAGCTATCCCCGTATGGTGCCTGGCGGCAGGATTACCGAGTCACTTGCGCAGAATCTGGACCTGGCGCCCACGGCATTTGCCGCGGCAGGTATAACGCCGCCATCCGATATGCGCATCGACGGCGCTAATCTGATGCCGTATCTTACGGAAGCACGGGATAATACTCATGATGAATTGTTTTTCGAGATCGGATGGACACGGGCCGTATGTTCGGACAGGTGGAAATACCTTGCGCTCAGATTCAGCGAAAGCGCCGAAAAACGCCGTCTGTCAAAAGGCGGCAATTTCCCGTGGGTTTATCACACAGGATCACTCGAACCGCACCAGCATCATGCGATGTTGTGGCGTCCGGCATTCTTTGAGTCCGACCAGCTTTACGACCTGCATGTGGACAGTGATGAAATTGTCAACCTGTCCTTTAAACAGCAGCATTCGCGGGTACTCGGCGACATGAAAGAGCGGCTTGGGACATGGCTCAGGACATTCGATCATCCGTATGCCGAGTTTACGGGATGATCCGGTCAAAGGCATAACTTACCGTAGGGGCGGTTCGCGAACCGCCCCTACAAAGTTGTACGAA
>JAFGMP010000334.1 GCA_016927495.1 Candidatus Latescibacterota bacterium
AAAATTACATCGAATCTCACATACAAGAGGCAAACATGAAAAATATACTCTTACCCCGCCGTACTTTTTTGAAATCTTCGCTGACCGGTATGGTGGCCGCAGCATATAACCGGTCAGTTTTTGCCGCAGAAAAAGGAAACGCTGTATCGTCGACAAAATATGACCCCACATGGGAGTCGCTCGATGCCCATCAATGCCCGGAGTGGTTTCACGATGCCAAAATCGGCATGTATTTCCACTGGGGAGTGTGCTCAGTCCCGGCCTGGGCGCCGCGCAGCGATACCATCTCCTATGCCGAATGGTACTGGCACAGCATGAACGATCCCAACAATCCCACATGGCAGTATCACCGTGACACCTATGGCGCTGATTTCACCTATGACGACTTCATTCCCCTGTTCAAAGCCGAGCGCTACGACCCGCAGGAATGGGTGAATTTTGCATGGAAATCCGGGGCACGGTATATTTTTGTGAACGCCAAGCATCACGATGGTTTCTGTATGTGGCCCAGCAAGTTGACCAACCGTACCGCATATGTTATGGGGCCAAAACGTGACCTTATCGGACCGCTTGCGGATGCGGCACGGGCTAAAGGCATGAAATTCGGATTTTATTACTCGTTTTATGAATGGTACAATCCCCTTTATACCGGAAAACCGCACCCATATACGGGTTTGATTCCTGTCGACAGTTATGTGGAAAATTTCATGATCCCGCAAATCAAAGAACTTATCGACTGGTATCACCCGGACTTTCTTTATTTCGATGGCGAATGGGATTTTCCCCATGATTTCTGGAAAAGCCCTGACTTTGTAGCGTACTATTACAATCAGGCGGCGCAGCGGAAGCAGGAAGTTCTGGTGAACGACAGATACGGTAAAGGCAGCAGGGGACACCACGGCGATGTCTATAACGTTGAATACCATTACGGCAGCGAGAACGAGGGTTTGCTGACACATACATGGTCATACTGGCGCGGTGTGGGGAAAACATTCGGGTATAATCGCGACACTAATCCCGAGGACTGCCTTACTCCGAAAGAACTCATACATATGGTAGTGGACGGCGTCAGTAAGAACGGTAATTTCGACATCAATGTCGGCCCCACGGCTGCCGGCCTTATTACCGACGAGGAGAGAATGCCGCTTCTTGAACTCGGTAAATGGCTCGGCATAAACGGAGAAGCGATTTACGGTACGCGTATATGGGGTAAAGAGGTTTATGAGGATATCCGGTATACCTGCAAGAAAGGTCATGTGTATGCAGTATTCCTGAAGTGGCAGGGAGAAAAATTTTTCTGCCCGGCGGTGAAGGCTGTCAGAGGGTCAGTTGTATCGATGCTCGGTGTTTCCGGCGATCTGGAATGGAACCAGAATGACAACGGTATAACCATAATGTATCCGCCTTATAAGTCACGGCCTGCTCAGTGTGCTTATGCATGGGTTTTTAAAATCAGGATTGCTTAGTTATCTGCCTTTTATGTCATTTTCTTTTGTGAAATGTTTCCTTTCTTATTCAAAAAATGCATAAAAATCGAAATATAAGATTTATTAAATAAGAAATATTTTGTCTCATTTTTAAAAAACATTTGACAAAAACATTTTTTACAATTATTTTCGTTGCGATAATTTTTTGCGTCCAAAATTATTGAATTATCGTCTATTATTATTAATAACAATAAGTTATACAAGTTATTGTTTAATTTAAAAAAAATAAAAAAAAATATTTTTCTCGTTTTTTTTTAAAAAAGTTGGAACCAAATGAATAATAGATGCATCAAAACTTATGATGGTAGACTGGAAAATGGTAATAATCATTTTTTGTAGTTATATTATAAATCATAGAAGTACTGTCTTTTAGTGAGGTAAGATGATGGAAAACAACATTGACGAGCTGTATGAAGTTCTGGATGATTTTAATTCACGCATTGAGGAAATTGTGAATGAGTACAGCGACTCAGATTCATTTGAATTGATTATTTCAAAACTGAACCAGAAAGCTCAGGAATTTATTTACGATTTTCAACTGGAACTCGAAACTGTCGAACCCGTTGAGATGGAAGTATTATAAACCTACCGAAACGGGAAATATAATACTTATGAGTATACCCGGCAGAAATGCCGGGTTTTTTTAAGCCGGTACTGTATTATCGGGATTGTTTACGCAAACTGCGGGCTTTATTAATATAAGTCTCCAGCAAAGCAGGGACTTTATCCGGTGTAACGCCGCCGTGCACATCATCGCCGATCATCACGACCGGGGCAAGACCACATGTGCCGAGGCAGCGGCTCGCCTCGAGAGAAAAAAGGCCATCCTTGGTAGTTTCTCCGAAATCAATGCCCAACTCAAGCTTCAGTTTCTCGACAACACGATCAGCGCCCTTTACATAACATGCAGTCCCGAGGCACACGTTGATAATGAATTGCCCCCGTGGATGAAGGCGGAAAAAGTGGTAAAATGTCGCCACACCGGTAACTTTGGAGGCGGGAATCTGCATAAGCTGAGCCACAGCATCCATTTGTTCTTTTGCAAGATACCCGTAATGCCCCTGAACTTTGTGAAGTGTCGATATAAGCTGGCTTTCGGGATGCGGACGTTTTTTGCATTCCCCGATCCAATCCACTATATCCTGAGGAAGCGCCGCTTTGCTCCGGGCTTCTACTTCTTTCAGGTTATCGGTTTTGGCGCTCATCTGATCCCTCTTGGCTGTTTCGACTCGTAGTGTGTATGGAGAAGCTCATGAGCTTTTTCGCTTCCGGGTTTAGTAAGGTACTCATCATATAACACCTGAATTACAGGATTTTTATGTGAACGGCGAATTGGTTTCTGGCTGTCTATGGAGTAGAGTGCTTTAGCACGGGCTGCCAGAAGCGCCGGATCGAGAATTTTGTAGCCCTGCGGCGGATAAGGCTGGCCTCCGCCTCCGATACACCCTCCGGGACATGCCATTATCTCGATGACATGAAATTTCTTCTCGTTCCGCACGACTTTATCGAGAAGTTCCTTGGCATTTACCAGGCCGTTAGCTACACCGACATTCAATGTGATATCGCCAATAACAACTTCCGCTTCACGAAGTCCCTCGACAGCCCGGACCTCCGTAAACTCCAGTTTCTCGGAAGATTTACCCGTAATAAGCTCCGATGCTGTCCTCAGGCTCGCTTCCATGACGCCACCTGTTGTGCCAAAAATATCACCGGCGCCGGTAGCAATTCCGAGCGGTTCATCAAACTGGCCATCAGGCAGAATGGTGAAATCGATACCATAGCATTTGATCATCCATATCAGTTCACGCGTGGTGAGAACCGTATCGGTATACGGAATGTGTTTGTCCAGAAAATGCTCGGGGCGCCTGATCTCGTATTTTTTCGCAACGCACGGCATTATCGCTACGACATAAATGTCTTCCGGCCTGCGGCCTGTTTTTTCTGCATAATATGTTTTTAGCAATACCGAAAGCATGGTCATGGGCGATCTGCAGGTCGATGCGTTCGGAATCAATTCGGGATAAAACTTTTCCATAAAATTGATCCAGCCGGGAGAACAACTGGTAAGCATGGGCAATACACCCCCGCCGTTAATGCGCCGTATCAGTTCGTTCGCTTCCTCGACAATGGTCAAATCCGCCCCGATATTGGTATCGAAAACAGCATCGACACCCAGCCGTCTGAGTGCGGTTATCATTTTCCCGGTCGCCGGGGTGCCAACCGGAAACCCGAAACCCTCGCCGATTGCGGCCCGGATGGAGGGCGCAGTCTGTACCACCACAAACTTACCGGGATCGGCGATGGCTTCCCATACATCCTCAGTGCTGCGTTTTTCCAGAAATGATGCGGTGGGACATACGTTGATACACTGGCCGCACTGGATACACACGGAATCATCCATATTAGCGCCATGCGCCGGTGTTACCACCGTTTTAAACCCGCGGTATTGCTGGCTCAGATTATGCACTCCCTGGATTTCCGCACAAACACGAACACACCTGCCGCATAGAATACACTTGTCCGAATTCCTTACCACGGAACGCCCTGATTCTTCAAGGGGGAACATTTTACGTTCACCCTCGAACAACCGTTCGCGGACACCCATCGAATAGGCGAGATTCTGAAGTTCGCAGTTGCCGTCACGCTCACAGGTCTGACAGTCACGGGGGTGATTTTCAAGCAGCAGTTCCACAATATCGCGGCGCGCCTGACGGATTTCCGGAGTGTTAGTCTTCACCTCCATATTTTCCCACACCTGTACACTGCAGGAAGCCATATAGAAGTTCATGTCTTTGACCTCGACAATGCATACACGACATGACCCTTGCAGGCTCAGGTCAGGGTGATAACAGAGGCGCGGTATATGAACGCCGATCTTTTCCGCGGCGTCCATGATAGTGGTTCCTTTGGGAACGGCCAGCTTTCGTCCGTCTATCGTTATATTTATTTTTGTATCGCTATTCATACATCACCTGTAACCCGTATGGTTATAAACGCTGCACCGCATCGAACCTGCACACCTCGAAGCACCGTCCGCATTTGATACACTTAGCCTGGTCTATTACATGCAGTTCACGCCGCACTCCCGAAATGCATGGTACCGGACAGTTCTTCGCGCAGAGTGTGCACCCGACGCATTTATTCGGATCGATTTCATATTTAATGAGCGCGGAACATTTCTTTGCCGGACATTTTTTATCGAACACATGGGCTTCATACTCCGCACGGAACTGTTTCAATGTGCTCAACACCGGATTCGGTGCCGCTCTGCCGAGACCGCACAGGGAGGATTTCTTCACCAGTGTGGCGAGACGTTCCAGTTTCACTAAATCAGCCGGTGTTCCGGTTCCGCCGGTTATGCGTTCGAGTATTTCGAGCATCCGCTTGGTGCCCTCACGGCAGGGAGTACATTTACCGCAGGATTCATCCTGGGAAAATGCGATGAAAAACCTGGCTATATCTACTATGCAGTCATCCTCATCGAGGATAATCATGCCGCCGCTGCCCATGATGGAATCAACCTGTGCCAGCGTATCGAAATCGACCTCGGTATCGAGGAATTTTTCGGGTATGCATCCTCCTGCGGGGCCGCCGGTCTGCACCGCTTTCAATTTTTTGCCGTTCGGCACGCCGCCACCGATATCGAACACGACCTCCCGGAGCGTCGTACCCATGGGCACTTCGACAAGCCCTGTATGGTTGACCTTTCCGGCAAGCGCGAAGACTTTTGTGCCACCGCTCTTTTCCGTGCCGATATTGCGGAACCATTCGCTGCCGTACAACAGCACCGCCGGGACATTGGCAAAGGTCTCGACATTGTTGATCACGGTGGGTTTGCCCCACAGGCCGCTCTGGCTGGGATATGGCGGACGTATTCTCGGCTGACCGCGCAGTCCCTCGATGGAGTGAATCAGCGCCGTTTCCTCGCCGCAGACAAACGCGCCTGCGCCAAGCCGTATTTCAAGGTCGAAGCTGAATCCGGTACCCAGAATATTGTCACCCAAAAGCCCCAGTTTTCTACACTCATCGATTGCATGTTCGATACGTTTTATGGCAAGGGGATATTCGGCGCGAATATAAAAGAAGCCGTGGCTCGCTCCGATGGCATAACCGCCGATGATCATGCCCTCGACAATGCTGAACGGATCGGATTCGAGCATGCTGCGGTCCATAAATGCGCCCGGATCGCCCTCATCGGCGTTGCAGATTATATAGCGTGTTTCCTCGGTTGTTTTTCGCGCATTGGCCCATTTCATGCCTGTCGGGTAACCGCCGCCGCCGCGCCCTCTCAGCTTCGACGCGGTGATTTTTTCGATCACCCACTGCGGGTCGCCCTTTTCAAGAACCCGTGCCAGCGCCTCGAAGCCGTTATAGTGGATGTACTCGTAAATGTCCTCCGGGTTGATGACTCCGGCGTTGCGCAGCGCTGTTCTACTCTGCTTGTTGAAAAACGCCACATCACCGTACATGTCGAAAAACCGCTGGCTGATGGCCTCGGTATGCTTACGGAGCCGCTCGACAACATTGCCCTTTAGTATATGGTTATCTATTATTTCCCGTATATCATTTTCATTCTCGATATGGTACAGCACATTGTCTGGCCGTATAAGCGCATGTCCTGCGCTCCCTTTGCCGCCCGAGGGACACAGCCCGAAGCAGTTGGCGCTGACCAGCCGAACCTGTCCCAGTTCTAGTGCGGTCTTCGGCAGGTTTTTCTCGAACAGTTTCGTGAGATTCAGGTGTTTGTTGCGCCCGCAGCGTTCACCCGAGCACAGCATGATTTCATACTGTACGGACTCATCGGCTGAGCCATCCAGAATCTTTTCCGTAACCGGTTTCCCACCAAGGATATGTGAGGTGAAGATATCATGCGCTGTGTCATGGTCGACAAGCTGGTATTTGACCGGAAGATGCCCGGGGACCATCACGCCGACAATCGGTTCACGGCTGCAGCGTCCCGTACACCCGGTTCTGCGGAGTATAATATCATCACGCCCGGATGCCTCTATGTGCCTGCGGAATTCCTCGTATACGGCATTCGAACCCGCCGCATGCTCACAGGTGGCCGATCCTACCTGAATACGGATTTTGCCTGATTCACGGCGATCATCAAGGATCGATTCAGCCTTCTTTGCGAGTCCGGTATATGTTGCAAGGCCGGGATTGCTCATTAAATCTCCGGTGTATGTAGAAACGTTTTATTGTCATGGATAATTTGTGGGGATAATTTTAATTCCTATCATAAATATAATGAATAATGAAGAGGAATCAAAAGGGAATATGGGGGGAGTAATTGGATGTGAATAAAAAATGTATTATCCGCAGATTACACAGATTACGCAGATTAAAATGATAGGAAAATCACAACTATTTGGTGTAACCACTCAATTTTGTAGACTCTTTTATCATGGTCATCATTTCATCATGGTTATCTGCAAACAAGGCGTTCATACTACTTTGATATCATTATCACGGTATTTCATACTCTTTCAACTCATCGACTACATATTCCAATCTTCGCCCGTAATTCTCGACAATTTTCACCGATTTAACCAGCCCGACACCTGCGGCATACCACAGGTCATATGAGTCATATGATGTCTCGCCGTAGACAATCTTGGATTCGAAATGGGCACAG
>JAFGMP010000335.1 GCA_016927495.1 Candidatus Latescibacterota bacterium
TTCAAATTCAAGGAAAAAGGACTTATTCGTGCAGTCGGTGCTCCCATACATGACATGAAACATGTTGACATGCTCGTCGGTAAGGTGCCGATCGACTACATCCTCTTCCCCTATAATTTTTACCATAATATCTGCTGGCTGGAGGAACAGGAGGACGATTTCGAATCACTTCCGGCACGGCTCCGTGAGCATGGTATCGGTGTGCTGACCATGAAACCGTTTGCGGGGGATTTTCTTGTTCAACCGTTTATCAAGATCGCAGCCCAGGTTAACAGCAATCCCGAAATCAGCTTCACACAGGCGGCGCTGCGGTATGTCATCAATTCAGGGATACAGGCGGAAAGTACACTGGTCGGAATGTATAATCTTCCCAATCTCTATGAAAATGTAAACGCATACTATAATCCGAAAATGAGCGATGAGGAAAAGAAGCTTCTGGAGAATATAACAAACAAGGCTGTACGGTCCACACAGGCATGGCTTCCCGATCATTATAAATGGCTTGATAACTGGGCACCCGAAAGAAATATTCGTTCAACGTAGTAATAACCAGGCACAAAGGCAGAAGGCACAGAGGCACAAAGAAAAAAAATATAGTAACGTTGAGTATTTGTGTCTTTGTGGTAAATTTCATTAAATTATATATGTTAGATAATACGTAAAACGAACATACACCATGAAAGGTACGTTTCATGAGATTGTGCTGGAATGATGGATTAGGCGGTCCGTTGGGAGAAATGGACCCGGAAGAAGCTAAGGCTATTTACAAAATCGGATTTCGTGTCGCCGGAGTCAATGCCGGTTATCAGGAACCGTCCGCAGCCGATATCGATCATGCAAAACATGTACTCGAGGATGCCGGACTCATACCCGGGCCATATGGGATCGGGGCATCTGCCATACGGCCTGACAAAGCGGAAGAACGCGAACATAAGCGGCAAATCATTCAGGCGCTTAAAATAGCGGGAAAACTCGAATGTACAGCGCTGAGATACTCGGTGGGCAGCCTGCACCCGAAAGATATCTGGATGTGCCATCCGGAAAATCATACCCAAAAAGCGCTCGACATGCTGATCGAGAACACAAAGGAACTTGTACCCGTCGCCGAGGATTCCGGAGTTATGCTTTGCCCTGAAACCACTCTCTGGACCATTGTCAACAGTATTCAGCGCATGAAGGAGTTTGTCGACCGGCTCGATTCACCCTATGTAAAGATTGTAGTCGATCCTGTTAATCATATGACCTATGACCGTGTTTATGAATCGGGAAGATTTGTGCGGTGTGCCGTTGCAACACTCGGAGACCGTATAGGAGAATTCCATGTGAAAGATGTCATGGTGCAGGAAAAACATCTGGTATCCCATATCGATGAAACCCAAATGGGTAACGGCCTGCTCGACCATGAAGCTTTGATTCGTGTATCGACCCAGTTGGAACCATGGAAAACCTTCTCGCTTGAGCACATCGGTGACCGTAATCTTCTGAAACCGGCATACGATCACATTCAGGGTATCGCAGACCGCATTGGACATAAGTGGACTAATCCACAGTGTACCCGTAAAAAATGGGAACAGGGAGCGTGTGAATAAGTCTAATATCTGAGTTGATTGAAAAAAACAAATAATAACAGGAGCGAACAATTGAAACGCCGTGACTTTATAAAATACAGTACCGTAGGCGCTGTCGGTATGGGACTCACCGGCTGCAGCGCTCTCAGGCAAAATAAAATGACAATTTCAAAAAATGATATCAGATATTCGGATTTCTCCTTTGAAGCGACTGTTCCGAAACCATCTCCCGGAACCATGCCGACCGCTGAACTTGGTACAACCGGTATCAAAGTATCAAAATTCGGATTCGGTTCCCACATGCGGCAGGATATCATCACATACTTCAAAGAACGCCAGCAGATTATCCGTGAGGCACATGATTTCGGAGTCACACTCTTTGATGTGTACGACAAGGAACACGAGGTCTACCAGTACGAGCCTATGGGAAAACATCTGGCTCCGATAATTAACGATGTGGTGGTTTCGATAGCACTGTTGCCCTATGAAGGACGTACCTTCGAGCAGGAATTCGAGCGAGATCTCAGGCTGTTCGGACGTGATTATATCGATATGGTACGCATACATACCCGTGATCCGAAAAGCAAAGAATGGGAAAACTGGGATAAACTGTTTCGCTGGAAAGAGCAGGGAAAAATCCGTGCGGTGGGAGTGCCGATTCATTATATGAATGACCTCGATGGATTACTTGATGTTATGCCACTTGATTATGTGTTGTTCCCCTATAATTACTACCATAATACCTGCTGGCATGGCTATCCTGCTGAGGGCCAGAATCCCGATTTTGAACCGCTGCCTGAAAAGCTCCGCAAACGCGGAATCGGTGTCATGACCATGAAAGCTTATGCAGGTGACCCCCTGCAGGCGCCGATCAATGACATTGCCAAAAACCTGAACAGAAACAAAGACCTCAACTATAACCAGGCTGCGCTGCGGTATGTCATCAATTCGCCGGTCAAACCCGACACGACGGTTACCGGCATGTACAACCTCGACCATCTGTACCTCAATGTGGAGGCATACTACAATCCGCAGATATCTTCAGAGGAACGCGAATTCCTGAAAAAAATGCGTAACTCGGTCAAGCTGGTTGCACGGGATTATCTGCCGAAACATTATGCGTTTCTTGATGACTGGGCATCACCGGTCAGTGATTTGGACAGGGTATAATGACAAGGGATAAGAGATAAGTTACAAGGGATAAGATGTTGTAGGGGCAGACCCATGTGTCTGCCCTTTTTTTGAGACATCAAAATATTTGTCGGGGCAGACCCATATGTCTGCCTTTGACAAAAGAATTGAACCGGAATTTACAAAAATAACCAGAATTACCGGGAAAAAAAAGTAAGTTCGCTTACCATATTTTTCTAATGCGATTTTTATTCAGGCAATCCTCAAAATTTCCAACTGCTTTGCCGGTAAAAACCAGTACACCTTCTTTCTCGATCAAGTACAAATCGTCATAAACCGGGTTTAACATAATCGAGTCGCATAATTCCTTGATATTGAGTTTCATTCCCGGTTTAAGATTATACTTTTCTCTGATTTTCTTCGGATTGATAATACGGCCAAAACGATCTATAATTATATCCATTAACAGTTTCATTTTAAAAAATATATGATGTTAATTATTACTGAATTATGCTGCTGTAACAAAATGTTCTATTCTTAACGGAATGTCCGCGAAAGCGTCAAGGTATTCCTTCAATATATCAAACTGACGTTTGTATAAAATTCCCGAAAGCAATTCCTGTCTTATTGGTCCGATTAAAACAATCCTGCCATCATTGATTAAATCTTTCAAAGTAGTCGCTATCTCGACATCTGGATTTTTATATTGCAAAACCTGAAACCAAACACATGTATCAGCGATAACTCTCATCGTTTGCGAGCTTTTTTATATTTATAGTTCTTATCAAAATGTATGGACCCAAACAAATTGATAATCTCTGACTGTTTTTTACGTGTAATATATTCCTTCAAAGTAGCATTCACCGTCTCTTTTTTTTTGTATGATGCCCTTTATCATTCAAATTTTGATTATTCATTACAGCGTCTCATTTTCTCAGACTTATCACACAATTGATTGTGCGAAAGCAAGATAAAAAAATTATTAAATATTATCCATTGGTAATAACTATCTGAACCGCAAATAACCATGATGAAATGATGGCCATAATATAAAAAATCGGGATAAATGGTAGCAATCAGTTCATATGATGCGGTAAAAAGTTCATTATTTGTATCATAACTGTTTTCGAAATGAATATGCTCTCAACTCACTGCCCCCTCTACTATGTGTAGGAAATTGATACTGCTTTCGACAAGCTCAGGCGGCCAAGTATGTATCCCTCTCCCTCCGGGAGAGAGGATTCAAGGGGTGAGGGCAATGGCAATTAAAAAATCACCCGATCAATTTTGCCCTGTAATTTACATTCCTCCCCACCCACTCATACATCTCTTCCGGTGTCGTATCGGCCAAAACCTCAAACTCTTCGATCACGGTCTTTTTGTTGCGATAATAATCAAGAAGCGGTACCGTTCGTTCCTCGAATTGCTCCAGTTTCAGCCGTATATCGTCAAGGGTGTCGTCGGTTCTCCCTGTCCTGTCGCCGCCGGAATTATGATGAATTCTTTTAAAGACAACCTCCGGTGAACAGACAAGATGTACAACGGTTTTGACATCGACGATTGTCTCCATCTGTTGTGCCTGCCCCTCATGGCGCGGCAACCCGTTGAGCACCAACATATCATTGGCTTCCAATCCCTTATTGGAAATAAACGCCCGGAGTATATTTTCTGCTATGTGGAACTGTTCGTCCTCAAGCAGCGCACCTAAACTAAGTACATTTCTGATGACATCCATGTCTTCACCGGTGAGAAAATTTGGTGTGTACTCCATCGCGGCAATATTTCTGAGCATTGCACCGAAATCGAAATGGGCGCACCTTTTCCCCCAGAGTCCGCGAGTTTCGCATATCTCACCCAACGGAGTTTTTCCCGAACCTGTGTGTCCGATAATTAACAATGCGGTAAAACGGATATCCTGTAACTCTCTATTCAATAATAAATGTCGCCTGTTTTCCGGATTTATGCTAATCTGCGTTCATAAGATATCAGATTCATGTTTGTAATATACGATATAATGCCAGAAAAAATCTTCAACTAAAGTTTAAATTTTCATCCGTTTTCATCCGTGTTCATCCGTGGCTAATAAAACATTATTTTCGACTTTATTCCCAGCTATCCAGCGATTTTACCTCAGTATCCTTAACAATCTCACCGTCTTTCCAATGCGGCGAGAACAACACCGCAATTCTCACATCACCACTCTGATTTTTTATCCGCAACATCAGACGGTTCACTCCAGCATTGGTCTTCTGCGGCGGTTCCTGTGCTGCGGATTCAACGGTAAAGACTGCTCCGGCAGGGCTCAGGATTCGTGCGGTAAGCGTCTTGCCTTCGAGCGTAAGCTGTGCTGTACTGCCGCCGGTATCGATATCGGCATCCGTTGTCATACCCCAGGCAATTTCGGAGGATCCGGCAAGCTCAAATTCATCCTGTACAAGCACCGCGTGCCTGTCCTCGACAACCGCTACCCCGCGTGTGGTCTTCGTTGAAACCGGTGCATAGGCTGATGTCAGATCGACAATAGCAAAAGCGGCATCCGGTTCGGAGTGGAATTTCACAAATGCTGCCTCTGCCATTACATCCTGATTCTGGCCGTTCAGGGTGCAGACATTGTGGCTGAATGAATTGAGACGATAGTATGTCCAGCGTGTGGCGTTCTTGTCTCTGCCCCAGTAATCGGGGAGATTGTAATCGTCGGAACCAAGGTCACGGGCCCATCGTACGCCGAGGGCATCAAGCTCGAAATTGCCAAGATCGAGATGACCGTGATTAACCTGATTATACCCGGCTTTGAATCCCACAAAGAGAGCATCGGAATCGTTCCATTCACTTCTCATAACAGCGACTTCGACCGATCCCTTGAAGAGTTTATCGAGATCGGGACTGTAGGACTCTTTCGTACGCGGTACATACCAGACAAGATGTTCCGGCAGCACACCATACCGGTCGATTGTTTCATGTTCCTGATCGGCGATAAACTGCTCGTGATATGTTCTTGCAAACCAGAAAAGGCAGGGCATTGTGCTCCTGCGCGCCCGTTCGCCGCTGTCCGCAAAGTTGACATACAATCCTGTTGGCCCGGTGGTATACAGGGGAAAGAAACCGGTCTCCGAAAGCCCGTCCGTCTTTGACAGCCCGAAATCAGTGCCCAATGCCGACTTAAGCGCTGACAGACCATAGGCCGTATACCGCGATGCATAATGCCAGTAACCGGGGCCTTCCGGCCAGGCACCGTCTGGGCCATAAGTCGCCAGTGCACGGGGGAGAGATTTCACAGCGCCGGGAATAATCACACGGGCATATTCAGGATCGGTATCCGCCACAGCAAGAGCACCGACAATCAATCCGCAGTTGCAGACCTGGTTCCAGTTATGATAGCTCTCAATCCACCATCGCGGAACATCATCTTCGCCGTTGTATGCCTTCACTCCGTTTTTTAGCCCGTGTCTGATAAGTCCATCCCGGATTTTATTTTTTGAGTCCGGTGAAAGCCAGTTGAACAGCCAGTCGTAGCCAATTCCAACAGCGTGGGACATCTCGGCGGTATCGAGAAAATGTGAGGGGTTCCAGTCGGGAAACACACAGACAGTCAGCAGGTTTTCTTCGCAAGCACGTGCATATTTCTCATCTCCGGTGAGACGGTATGCAAGCCCGAGTGAATAGACACGTCTGAGGCATTCACGGCTCACAGAGAGCAGCCGCGGGCCTATGAGTTTGTGTTCAAGCGGAGACAGATTGATATCTTTATCAGCACGAGCAAGAACATCTCCGATATATTTTTTGAGAATCGCATCGGAATTCTGCTGTTCTTTGAGACGGTTCAATTCAGCATCGTTAAGGAGAAGATAGGGGTGCTGAGCCGGGAGTGTTGACAGAACATCACCTGGGATAACTGCGATCTGTTGGGATAAGACCGGGATTGTGCAACTCAGCCAAATTATAAAACAGCAAGCCACTTTTTTCATGACAA
>JAFGMP010000336.1 GCA_016927495.1 Candidatus Latescibacterota bacterium
AAAGCCAAACAGCCGGACTTAAGGCCGGTCATCAAGGCTTCAAGAACCGTGGGCAGGCAACTTAAAAAAGGCGATATTGTCGTCTATGAATCAACAGTTTATCCGGGGGCTACGGAAGAAGATTGCATCCCAGTCCTGGAGCAGGAATCGGGCTTAACCTGGGGTGTTGATTTCAATGTTGGATATTCACCTGAACGAATTAACCCGGGCGATAAAGTTCACACGTTTAAAACCATCTCTAAAGTAGTATCGGGAGATACGCCCGAAACACTGGAAACCGTAGCCGCTGTTTATGAATCGGTCGTCACGGCTGGCGTGCATAAAGCCGCTACAATCAAAGTCGCGGAAGCAGCAAAGGTGATTGAGAATACTCAGCGAGACTTAAATATTTCATTAATGAATGAATTGGCCTTGATTTTCAATAAAATGGAAATTGATACGAGGGATGTACTCGCCGCAGCCTCGACAAAATGGAATTTTTTACCATTTGATCCCGGCTTGGTCGGGGGGCACTGCATAGGCGTTGATCCTTATTATCTTACGTATAAAGCCGCCGTCTTAGGTTATATCCCGCAGGTCATCCTCTCCGGACGTAGTATTAATGACAGTATGGGTAATTTTATTGCAGCTCAGACAGTCAAGGAATTGATCAAGGCTGAAAAATGTGTAAGAGGCAGTATTGTCACTATTTTAGGGTTTACATTTAAAGAAAATGTACCTGATATAAGAAATACACGTGTTATCGATATCTATAAAGAATTACTGACTTATGGCATTAATGTGCAAGTGTTTGATCCTATGGCTGATCCAGATGAAATCATGGAGGAATATGGGATTAAATTATCAGCTGAAAACCAATTGAAACCGGCCCATGCAGTACTACTGGCTGTGCCACATGATTATTTCTTGACTAAGGACTGGTCCTATTTAGAGAATCTATTACACGACAATACCGGTATCGTCATGGATATTAAAGCCAAGCTTGAAAGAAACAAGACTCCGAAAGGAATTAAACTCTGGCGGCTTTAAATCAAAAATCAAGGATTGTTTTAGTTACTGAATGTAAATTTAAAGAACTCAGGTGATTGGTATGCAGTGTCTAAAAATAATAAAGCCATTATTGATAATGTCTATTATGTTGTGTTCGGGGTGCGCCTATCCCCCCATGAGCGAGGAGGCGGATAAGGAGATCTCTACGGATTACACCTACAAAATAGGGGTGGGAGATAGTGTTACTATTTTTGTCTGGGGAAATCCGGATATTTCGACAACAGCCACGGTAAGACCTGATGGAAAAATTACCATTCCACTTGCCGAGGACCTTTTGGCCAGAGGAAGAACACCGTCCGAGCTGGCCAGAGTAATGGAAAAGGAGCTGGGAAAATATGTCAGGGATCCGCAGGTCGTCATCATGGTCAGTGGTTTTAAAGGGATTCCTACCCAGCAAGTCAGAATCATAGGCCAGTTAAGCGGTAGCGGTGGCGGCGGATTCGGTGGCGGCGGAGGCTTTGGCGGCGGATTCGGAGGTGGTAGCGTCGGTAGATATACTGCAAAATCCGTTCCCTATGAAAGGGATATGACGCTGCTCGATCTGATGATAAAAATCGGTGGACTGGGACCTTACTCCGATGGAAACAGAGCCAGCATCATTCGTGATATTGATGGAGAAACCGAGCAGTTCGGCATCAGAATTGATGACTTAATTGATGATACGGACATGCGCGCGAACGTAAAAATATTACCCGGCGATATCGTCATAATACCGGAGGCATTTTTTTAATTAAGCCTGACCTGACAGATGATTTATATAGGGTCAATGAAGTTTAAATTATCAGAGTAGGCAAAAAACAATGCAAGAACAGATTTCTGAAGTGATTTATTATGCCAAAGGCATACTACGATACAAATGGATCGCAATAATTATGGCTTGGATTGTTAGTTTGTCCGGATGGATTTTTATCTACAACATGCCTGATAAATATAGTTCAGAAGCCAGGGTTTATGTTGATACGCGGACTATGCTACGGCCATTGCTGAGCGGCTTGGCGATTCAAGTCGATGTCAACGGCTTGCTCCGGGTGATGAAACAATTAATGTTTACTCAACAAAACCTTGAACAAATAGCAAAACTGTCGGGTTTGAATGGCTTGGAATCCCATGACAGGCTAAAGGAAAATATTAAGATTTCGGGAGGAAATAACGAAATATTTTCAATTAGTTATGAAGCGGAAAATCGTGAAGAAGCCAGAAATGTCGTACAAGCCGTGTTAGCTGTTTTCTCCGAACAGACGCAAAGAAGTTCACTAGGAGACACGGCCGAGGCTCAACGATTTATTGAGGGCCAGATACGGGAATATGAGGACCGCCTGCGCAATGCGGAAAAAGCCCGGGAAAATTTCAAGCGCGCTAATTTGGGATTGTTGCCCGGTCAGGGAGTGGATCAAATCAGTCAGATTCAGCGAATGAAAACGGCATTGGAAGAAGCCGAATTAAGTTTAAAAGAAGCCAAGTCAAGAAAAGAGGCTCTGAGTGAACAATTAGAGGAAGCGTTAGGTTCCGAAGATGAATGGAGCGACTTAATCGGTACGGAATCCTCTTCAAAGAACGAAAGAATAAGCGCGCTTGAGCAAAGAAAAGATGAGCTGCTGATTAAATACAAGGAAAATCATCCAGAAATCAAAAACATTGACAACATCATCAAAGAGTTGAAAAGGCGCGAGGATGAGAAACAGAATTCGGGAGAAAACGAAGGGCTTGATTTGGAAGTCATGGCGAATCCTTATGTTCAGTCGATAAAGGTCGCAATGAATGAAGCTGATGCGAATGTCGCATCAATTTTATCGCGCGTTGATAATTACAATACCCGTTTAGCGAAGTTGCAAGAAGAGCTGAATACCCGGCTTTCCATTGAAACGGAAATTCATAATCTCAACAGGGATTATGAAACGATTAAAAGAAATTATTCCAATCTTATTCAGCGCAGGGAACAAGCCAATATTTCTACGAAAGTAGATAGTCAAGTCAATGCACTCAAATTTAGAATCGCTGATCCTCCCAATAAACCACTGGAACCTTCTTCGCCCAATAGATTACTTTTAACATCGGTGGTCTTTTTTGTTTCTATTCTGTTAGGAGTGGGATCAAGTCTCCTGGTGACATTTATCCGGCCTACTTTTGTCGCTACGCAACAGGTCAGAGCGGATACCGGTATTCCTATATTAGGAACCGTATCCATGTCGTTTGATTCTCCCGATACCAATGGCCATAAAATCGATTATAAAAGTGGTGGCGCTATTCTAGGACTGATAATCATGTATATCGGATCGTTACTTTTTGAAACATTTAAATCCACTATATTTGATATAGAGGGGCTGGTGCAGGGGATTTATGCGAAATTGTCGTTTTTGCTATAGGAGTGATTGATGAATATTATCGAAAAAGCACTAGAGAAAGCAAAAATTGAAAATTCTGTGTGGGATCTTGATCCGATAAATCAAACAGATAACTTAGCGGATTTAACATTTCACGAAGAAGAGCCAGTTTCGCTCGTCCGTGATTCAGAGCACGTCTCCATTAAAGCGGATAAAGAAAAAATAGTTGAAAAAAAAAGCAAGAGCAGAATAACCCGAATCAATTGGGAATTACTTAAAAAAAATGGTTTTCTTACCAGAGAAGATGCGCATACACAAAAAGCCGAGGAATACAGGATAATCAAAAGGCCTTTGATAGATAATGCCACCGGAAAAGGCAAAAAAAACGTTCACAAGTCGAATCTGATTTTAGTAACCAGCAGTTTGCCTGGGGAAGGAAAAACTTATTCGGCAATAAATTTGGCAATAAGTACATCAACGGAAATGAATAAACAGGTATTGCTGATTGACGCGGATGTTGCCAGACCTTCGATTGCAAGGTATCTTGGGATAAAAGAAGGCGTTGGGCTGATCGATTATTTGGAAAATGAGCAAACGGATTTTTCCGATATTATTATGGAAACCGATATTCCTAATCTGCGGATAATATGTGCCGGAAAGCAACACCGCCATTCAACGGAACTGCTTGCAAGCAATAGGATGGTTCAGTTATCGGACGAACTCAGTCAAAGATACCCTGATCGCATCGTTATTTTTGATACACCGCCCTTATTAGTCGCCAGTCAGACGCATGTATTGGTAAATCTGGTTGGCCAAGTCGTATTGGTTATCGAAGCGGAAAAAACATTGCGGTCTTCAGTGATGGAAGCGGCTGAAAAATTAAATCGATGCGAGATAGTCTTGGCTTTATTAAACAAAGATAAAGCAAGTACTAATAATGTTTATGGATCCAGACAGCATGTACATTAAGGTATTTTTTTTAACAAGAAAAATTGAATTATGTTTATTGTTTATAAGATTTACCATTACTATCTACATTCTCTCTCACTCAACTCAGCTTTACGCAGGTAGCTGGACAGCCATTCCATCTCTTCAATTACAGGAGATCTATTCCGATAATATTGAATTGTTGCCGCCTGGTCGTGAAAAAGGGGCGTTAGTGACGGTTGTAAGTCCGGGCATTTCAGCCCGTTATATATCCCCTAAGTCAACATTGAACTTAGACTATAGAATGCAGAATATATACAATTCCGGTGGTGATGACGGCCTGAGAATAGCAAATCAGCTACAGTATAATTCGCATAATACATTCGTCAGGAATTTACTGTTTCTGGATTCTGAAAGTTCGATAAGCCAACAAAACTTCAATAATAATCGACTCGCCGTTGACAATATTGCAGGCTCGGGTGATACCACAACGGTTACTACATTTAGTTTGTCGCCGTATATAACACCGCATTTTGGAGGTTTTGCCAATGGATTGTTCCGGGTCAACTTCAATACAATAACAACCGGTATCTCAGCCGACGAAGGGACAGCCACTGATACCATCAATCTTGAGGAAATCGTCCAATTAAACAGCGGACCCGATTTCAAACGGATTTCATGGGCATTATCTTTTAACAATAATGAGAACCTCAGGTCCGGCGGGGACGATGTCAAATTCCATCGCTCGAATGCCATAATCAGAGCTTATTTACACAGGA
>JAFGMP010000337.1 GCA_016927495.1 Candidatus Latescibacterota bacterium
ACTTTCGGCTTTGGGATTGACAATCAACTGGATGTCGGTATGCGTGTGCGGATCGATGAATCCCGGAGCGACAGCCATACCTTTGGCATCGATGACAGTCACCGCTTTTTTCGGGTTGATGTTTGGCATAATTGCCACAATACGGTCGCCCTGAACCGCCACATCGGCTTGTTTACCCGGATTTCCAAGGCCGTCATAGACCACACCGCCGGTGATGACGAGATCATATACTTTCTTAGTCGAACAACCGTTTATTACCAGTCCGGAAAGGATTACCGATCCTGCTGAGCTTTTCCGTATGAATTCCCTGCGTTTCATAAATGTGTTCCCCCGAAAGATTATGTCATAATTATTTATATACTTTATGTTTGAGTTGCATTATGTCAGATTAATACAGACAGATTAAAATATCAAGAAGAATTTATGGTTAAATACAGTGTAAGTGGGAGATTAACCTCCGAATAATGATCACTGTCCGGATACTCATATGGGCGAACACATGGGTTCGCCTTCATATGATGATTCGTGTTTGTTCCCAAATTTTTGGAATTACATTGTGCCAATTAAATCGTAGGGACAGATTCAAAACCTTCCCCTGCATCATAAAGTTATATCCATGATTTCTCCCTATTGAAAAGCCCTGAGTGAGCAAGGATTTTCCGGTAAAGAAACGCAGCATGTCTGAGCCGCCTGAGCTTGTTGTTGAGCTTGCCTGTTTTGCCGAAGCTTACTGAGCTTGTCTAAGTACTGCAGAGACAGATCGAAGCACAGCGAAGGCGGTGAGTTCTGCGTTTCCCGGAAAAACTATGCGAACGAGGATAAAGGCTTTTCATGAGAGCGAGTTTTCTTTTGTTACTTTTCTTTGCAGCGTTCAAAGAAAAGTAAGGAGAAAAATTATAAGATAATTTAATACTTTTAAAATGGTTAAATCAGCTTGCTCTGTTGGGAGTATTTTCATTTTTAGTTGTCTAAATGGCGAAATAATTTCAGTATAATTTTCGTAAGGGCAGGTTCCGAACATGCCTAATTAATTTCAGGTAAAAAAGCAAAGTCCCCCCAATCGGAGGGACTTTGTCGACAACCTGAGGGCAACCGGGATGGCCGCCCTTTTGTAACTTTTTACCTTTTCAGGTACTCTACCACAACTACGCTACTTCTGCCGTTTCAACCGCCATTTCCGCTGTTTTTACATCTATGCGTTTTCTACCAGCAGAGGTGGCCGGCTTGGTTTTTTGGAAACTCCCAAGAATCTGGGAAATAACTACTATCGGTGTTTTGAACAGAATTTTCAAATCGAGTAAAAAAGATCGTTCCGCGGCATATTTGATATCGAGCCTTATCATTCCCTTAAACGTTGTGTTGTTTTTTCCGCTGACCTGCCAGAGGCCGGTCATCCCGGGAATTATATCAAATCGCCGTTCATGCCAGCGAAGATATTCCTGAGCCTCATAGGGAATACAAGGCCGCGGACCGATCAAACTCATGTCACCGATCAATACATTAATTAATTGAGGCAGTTCATCGATACAGGTACTTCTAATAAATTTACCCATAGGGATAATACGTGCTTCATCCGCCAGTTTAATCATGGGTTTTTCTTCACTTGAATCGCCGTTAATCAACTCCTTTAGATATTCACGATGTTCACCAGCGTCATTGTTGACTTTCATAGTTCGGAATTTAAACAGTGTAAATATTTTTCCGAACCGACCTACCCTTTCCTGCTTGAAAAAAACGGGGCCGGGTGATACTATTTTTATTAGTGCTGCAGTTGTAAGCAATATCGGGGACAGAATCAATAAACCGATAAACGAACCGAATATATCCATCGAACGTTTCCATAACGGCACCCTGTGGCCGATAGCAAATTTTTCCTGTACACTCTCCTGGGGGCACGAGGGATTAGTATAGCTTTCGCCATCGATCCATTGAAGGGAAGGATACATATATACGGTACATGGAGGTGTTTCTCCATATCCTGTAATACTGACGTAAATGCTGTGTGCCAGTTTCCTTGCGCCTTCAATGGGGGTTTCGGGAAGAAGCACCGCAATACGTTTTTTGTCGAACCAACCAATCTCATCGGATAACCGTAATCTCGATTCGAGTGTTTTTATCAATAATCTTGCCTGGACCGTATTGTTAATTTCTCCAATATCGAAAGTAATAAGAGAAAATTTTTGATTGTTGCGATCTGAACGAAAACGTTCTCGTTTAATCAGATCGCTAAACTCTTCAATTGTATGTATCGTTCTCGAAGCCTCCTTTTTACTAATATCAATATACATGTTATCCCGGTCCTTTCATTTTTCAATCAGGAATTATTTTTAATTTTTAAAAACGTTAAAAGTTTTAATATCTGCCAGCTTACATCGCTTTTTGTAATAATTGCTCTCTTTGGTTACGAAGGGCATTCAGAACACCCTTATCAATTACACTGAGATATGATCCCACTTTTTTTTGAGCCTGTAATGTTTCGAGTTCCTTAATTCGACGTTCGATTTCGTCAAGTTTATTCGATGGTAATGCAAACGCTAAAAAGATGTTGTTTTTTTTCATCTCTTTTTCCCGTTCCTATGTTGTGTATGGTCACGTTTTCATCTTCTCTTGCTCAGAATAATTGTAAAATTATAATCGAAAAGTTTGAAATTGAACTCTTTGTACAGAGAATATGCCAGAGCCAACCATTGTTTGAGAGGAGGAACTTCCCTGTCATATACAAACATGATAATTCTCCTTTATTCGAATTGTATTATTGCTCTGTTTTTTTTCCATTTACAACATTGACGGTTACATTGATGAATACAATATTGATTATTTGATGATTAATATTACCTTATTTATTCAATAACTTTCATAATATCAAACTCTTTATTTATCGTTACTATTGAATCATTAAGATCATAGCTATTATTAAATGATGAATTGATGACTTGACTACTTGCTATTAATATACAATTTTTCCTTTTTTGTCAAGCGAAAAAAAACATTTTTTGAAAATATTTTTAAAATATTTATCGCTTTGGATTGTATTTTGTCATGATTCAAACACAGTAATTGCTTTAATATCATATACTTAGCAGCCAAATTGGACATACCGGTTCATGTTATCATAATACGATGCAAAATTATGTGGGGTGTTTTGAGTTTTGAATGTGGTTGTTTACATATTCAATGCAAATTTTTTAAACATAAGGAATCTTATGGCTATTTGTGGAAATACCCCGGAGATATAAATAAGATGTTATGGTGCCTTTTATCCCATGACTCCGGTTTTTCAAATACCACTAATACATGTTACATTTTTTTCAATCATACGTATATTTCAGTCTGAGGCGATTTTTCGCAGATACTCCAGCACTTTTTCTGCTCTTCCCGATTTGTCGATATCGGAACCGATAATAAGCATGCGGTTTTTTTCTTGCGATAATTGGGCTATGTTGTCGATACCGGCGAATCCGACAAAAGTTATGCCTGCCGTGTCGCAGGCGTTTTTAACTTTTTGTAATGCCTTATCTGCTTTATCCGTGACTGTCCCATATGCACCCGATGAGACAGTATAGTCTGCAGGACCGAAGAATATCGCGCCAATCCCCGGTACTTTTACTATCGAATCGATATTGTTTACGCCATCGATATCCTCGATCATGATTATAACCATAATATCGCCCTCGGGATTAAGCGGCCACACATCTGCCCGCCTGTAATATTCGTCGTTCGATATTCCCCACAAATATGAGGCAACAGCAGGAGAAAAGCCCCTGTTTCCCCTCGGATTCCGGTACGGAGAATTTTCAGGTCTGACATATCGGCAGGCTTTCACAATTTTTTCAGCTTCTTCGGCGGTCTGAACATGGGGGATAACGATGCCATGCGCACCGATATCCAGAACCTGTTTGATCATGGCATGAACGGGATCGCCGCCCTCCACCGGAAGCCGTACAAAGATCGAAAGATTAGGTTGCAGATTACCTTTCGCCAGAACCTCTCTTTTCGAATTAAGCCCGGCAGTGAAACCCCTCAGCGCAGAAATGTCATAAGGATAATGTTCCATCGCAACTACTAAAAAATCGATCATAGGTTTGTTTATTGCTTCTTCCTGCGAAGGGAATCCATTGTATTCGATTATACTTCTCGCATTTGATAAGCTTGTGGACAGGCTCCAGATACCGGTCACAAGTTTTCCGGCTTCCAGCTTGGCAACAACTTTATTGAGATGCAGGTAATCCTGCTCAGAGAATGCTGAAAACGACATACTGACAATGTAAAAGACTGTGATGCAAAGTATTATAATACCTTTTTTCATGGCTGCAACCTCCCGGAATTGTGATATTGCATCTATTATTTGATAAAATTTGCCAGAAACAAAGTCAATGGCGGTATAAATGTAATAAGTAACTGTACAAATACCATGACCGGAAACATCTTCAGAACATAGGGAACCACCTCTGTAATCCTGATATCGGCAACACCGCTTGCAACAAAAAGGGTTGTGCCCACCGGCGGTGTAATCAAACCTATAACAAGGTTGATGACCACAATAAGAGCAAAATGTATGGGATCCATGTGGAGTTCACCCGCTATGGGTAATAGTACCGGTACCACAATCAGCAAAGCCGGGCCTGCATCGACAAACATGCCAACAACCAGAAGCATACAGTTAAGTACCAGCAATATACAAATCTTTTTCACCAGAAAAAAAAGAGCAGGGTTTAGCAGCCCCTGCAGTGGAAAAAGAACAAATTCTGAACCTGAAAGTATCGAGTTTGTCAGAATTTGAGGAATGTATCCGAGTGTTAGCACCCATGAAAAGAGTCCTGCCGAACAGATAAGAAAACTGAGCGCCGCTGTGTTTTTTGCCACATTGACCAATATCGGCCCCAGGTCGCGAAAATGTAGTTTGCGATATATCAGAAATCCGACGATAAAAGCGTATACTACGGCCACTGCTGCTGCTTCCGTCGCCGTAAATATTCCTCCGAGTATTCCCACAAATATGATGGCCATGAGTCCGATAGCGAAAAATGAACTCAGGACACTCTTCAAAATGCCTTTCAATCCAAGTTTCGGGGCTATGGGCAGATTATGTTTTACCGCAAACAGGTAACTGACACCGATTAATCCCGTGCCGATAAGAATGCCCGGTATAACTCCGGCCATAAACAGCCGTTCGATTGAAAGGTTAGCGATCACACCATAGATTATCAGCACCATACTCGGAGGAATCATGGCGCCGGTAGTTCCCGAACATGCTACAAGAGCCGTCGCGTAACCTGCGGGGAATTTACTCTTCTTCATGGCTGGTATCATCACGGTGCCTATAGCCGCTGTAGTTGCGCTTGAAGCACCTGAGACGGCTCCGAAGATCATACAGGACAGTGTGGTCGCCATCGCCATGCCGCCGCGTTTGTGGCCTATAAGCGCCCGTGCGAAATCGATGATCTTGTTCGACAGGCCGCCCTGTGCCATGAGTTCTCCGGCAAGCATAAAGAACGGTACGGCGACAAAAGGATAAAATGAGGCCATCGAGCGGCTCATCTCCAGTCCCACCATAACCGGATTGACTCCGGCATATACCAGCGCCGCCAGCGATGACACCATCAGACAGAAAACCACCGGAACATCGAGTAGCAGAAGCAAAATAAATATTCCGAACAGAATTAAAGTCACAATTACTTCCAAAAGTTTATGTGCTTTTTACAAAATTTTTCACCGCATACAAAAGCATAAATACACTGCCGACCGGGCATGCGCTATATACCCAGGCTCTGCTGATCCCGGTGGCAGGCATAATCCAGCCGCTGATCTGAATAGTGACTTGAATGCCCCAGTAAGCCAAAAGGAATGTCATGGCAATTACAATGAGTTGGCTCAAACCTGAAAAAAATCTGCCGGGAGCATCCGGAATAGAGCGAACCAGATAATCGAACGCATAGTGTGCGCCTGTCCGCATGGCGACTGCGGCCCCGAGAAAGGTCATCCAAACCAGCAGTATCTGTGCAACCTCATCGCCCCACGACAGCGAAAACGACAATACAAAACGACAAAAGACATTGACCGTAACAACCGCAGTCATACTCGCGAGCACTACCGAAACACATATATCCAGCAATCGGTCAATTATCCGGAAGAAGGTGGTCATCTTCAGCCTCCTTTCGAATTCTCCTCACCAGTTCCGGTGGTACTACATTGGCATACTCATCATATATGGGCTGTACACTCCCGACAAAAGCTTTTTTGCCTGTCACATCATTAACCGTAACGCCCTGTTTTTTCATCTGGGCCATCGCTTCCTCGACCGAAGCGTTCCACGCCCGGTTATATTCGGGTAATATGTCTTTTGCCGTATCGCGTATCATCTGACGATATTCCGGTTTCAGTGATTCCAGCCACGATTTATTTGCAATTAGCACATGCTGGTTAACAAAATGTCCGGTCAGCGATAAAAACTTGCATGCATCGCAAAAATGCGCCGATATGAATACCCGTGGATTATTTTCGGCGCCGTCCACAACACCGGTTTTCAGCGCACTGTATAATTCCGATGCGGACAGGGGTGTTGCGCTTCCGCCCATACAGTTGATCGATCGAAGCATGACCGGGCTTTCCATCACCCTTATTTTCAGCCCTTTCATGTCGTCGGGTGAATAAACGGGCCGTTTCGAATTGAAGATATGGCGAAATCCGCAGGAATAAAAAGCAAGCCCCTGGAACCTGACTTTATTGAGGTCGTCCAGCAGTTCCTGCCCGATGGGGCCGTTGAGCGCTTTTTGATGGTGCGCTTCATCAAAAAAGAGGTAGGGCATATCGAGAATGCTGAACAGAGGATCGATAGTCGTTACCACCGATGATGTAACCTGAACCATTTCGATAATGCCGAAATAGCACGATTCGAGAAGCTGGCGTTCTGCACCAAGTACTGCCGAATCGTAAAACATCACCCTGATTCTCCCATCGGAACGGTGTTCAAGTTCACGCTTAAACGTATCGGCAGCTACCCAGACTTTATTTTCGGGATCAGGCTGCAGTGCCAGACGGAAAACGACCTCGGCGTTGCTTTTGTCAGGTTCGTTTCCGCATCCCTGTATAACAACAGAGATAATCGGGAAAATCAGAAAAAGAATATATGTAAAATAACGCATAATATCCGTATACTTTTCAAATAAAGAAAACCAAATAATCAATGACTGCACATAATAACTTCATAATGTTAAATTATTATCCGGTTGTGGTCAATACTTATTTTTTATAACACCTGTATAGGGATTTTTTTATCTAAATTCATGATTTCCATTGAAAACATTGTTAATTTTTCACATTATTTATAGTTGTTGCTGGAGAATAAATAATGAACGCTGAAAATAAAATAATCAAAAAAGCTGAAGTATGGGCTGCAGGTCTTTGGGAAAAAGCTCAATCGCGGTGGACAGTCCGGCTGGGACAGGATAAGAATTACCGCAGTTATGTGATCCATCCTGCTTTACTATCGATAATTAACAAACTGTATAAAGATGAACCAGTAAATGTCCTCGATCTCGGATGCGGTGACGGAATTTTTCTGGAGGAAAAAGCTAACAGGGAAATTCTCAACAAAAACGGTACATATCTTGGTGTCGATATTTCGGAACAATCCATAAAACAGGCGCAATCACTTCATAATAACCCAAATGTTAATTTTATTCAGGGTAATCTTACCGATCCCGGTTTGCCGAAGCTTATTGAGGAAAAAGGTAAAGTCTGGAATTGTATTATATCGGTATTTACTATTCAGGAAATTCCCGATCTCAATTCTTTTTTGAAAAATCTCGGCGCTATTGTACAGGATGGTTCATATGCCTTGATCGTAACAGTACACCCGGAATTCGCTGAATGGCTGAAGGAAAACGGCAGGATGCGTGTTGAAAATGACCTTAACTATCCCGTTGGCGCTAACAGCGCAGGCATAGATTTATCTTTCTGGCACTGGGCCGGGCAATATCCTATCGTCGATGAACCGCTGAAATCGTTTTATCTGCCGTATTTCCATCGGACAGTGGAAGAATACAGCGATGCGTTTGAACGAACAGATTTTTACGTTGAACAGGAAATTGAGCTTCCGGACCGTAAAAAAGACCTCCCGCGTCTTGTTAACGAGAAAATATCACCGTACACACAGTTCGAATCCAATCTCTATTGGCCGCGCATTGCAGAATCGTACTCTTCGCTCGTTTTTGTGCTGAGAAAAGAAAGTAAAAAAGCGAGAAAGGCCGTAAAAAAATCTTTCGGAGTACCGGCGCACACGGCAGGTGGAAGATCATATGAGGATTTGAGAGCGCGATTCCTTGAAATTCTCGGCAGTTATTCCGAACCGGTTCATCTTAAAACATTCACTGCTCCGGAGTTGTATGCCCGTGACCGTGTCACCTATATCATCCCGCCGATTACCGATGTCGAACACAGAAGCGAGTGGAAACCTGGTAATATATATGTCGTAAAAAAGGGAAATGTCGCGATTGGCCGTGTTTTCTATACGCGAACCAGCGGTGAGTTTCTTATAGAGGAGCTTATACTGAGAAAGGGGGATATATTCGGGGAATTCGAGGTCCCGTTATCGATTCTCGGCAGTCCGGCGCTCTGGCAGGCAAAGCTTCCGCCGCGGTTCAATATGACTTATGGCGCATGGGCAACCGGACCGGCCCTGAACTGGGCAATGGCTTATCCACGCTATATCGAACGCGATAGCGTTGATCCTGAAAATCCGAATGTTGCTGTTCATCCCTTCTACATCAAGAGCAAGAACATACGTCCCCGGACCGATGCCGAAGTCTACACCATACCTATCGACTACTTCGAGAAAATGGTCGGCGAACATCCGGAGGTAATGACCTGGTTTCTCATGAATGTACTCTGGAAAAACCGTCTGTATTTCGAATCCCCGGCTCAGGGTTACGGCCGTTCCCCTGCAAATACCATCGCACGGCTCATGATAAGAATTCTTGCATACAGGATAAGGCTCGGAGTCGTGATTCTGGGTAAGGAAAGCAGGCGAATAACATGCAGCACATTTATCGGCCCTGCGGAATGGCTCAAGTACGGCCTCGGTTCTTTTGCTGCTGACCTTATGGAGGTTGTGCGTTCCGTCGGCGCCTCGTCGCGGGAAACCGTCCGGCTTCCCGTTTTTACCGGCGAGCTTGCCAATACTATAGAATTGACCTGGCACATGCCGGTAAAAGATCTCGATGACGACATGTTGGTCGCTATGGGTTGTTCTCCGGAAACCGACAGGCATGAAAACCGGTTCGGGCTACTCACCGGTATAAAAATCGATCTTAACGATCTCGATTTTTTCAAGAAATATCTGCTCGAGAAAGGTGAATAATTCCCGCATCTGGGAATACTTTAAACAAGCGCGGATCATGGGAAATAATAAGCAACGCCCTGCCTTCTCCGGCAAGTGTGATTATCGCATTCACCATACGGCCGAATCCTTCGGCATCCTGATATTGTGTTGGTTCATCGAGGATAAGCAGTTTGCGCTGTATGCCGCAGGCAAGCGCCATACCAAGCCGCTTTTTCTCAGCCTGGCTGAGTTCGAGCGGATGAATATCGAGCAGCCTGTCGAGGCCTAAAAGTTCGACATATTTCCCCGGAGCATTGCCCCATTTTCTTGCAAGTTCAAGTTCCGCGCCGACTGTTTTTCTGCACAGATGCAGTCCCGGGTCCTGAAGAGCTAATCCAACAGCGGTCATTATTTCCCATTCTTCCATGGTATCGATAGGAGAGCCATCGAGAATAATGGCGCCTCGTGCAGGCTTTATGATACCCGCTATGAGCCGTGCCAGTGTCGTTTTTCCCGATCCGTTGGGGCCGGTCACAAGTGTAATATCGCCATTACCGAGAGAAAACGAACAGTTGTCGAGCACCGGTTTATCAGCTTCATAATAAAACGCAAGTGATTCCACGCTCAAAACGGCTTTTTGGGGGATGTGGGATGCAACATTCACCGTATGAACGGGTTGATGCCACTCTGTCTGCTCAACATCGCCTTTTTTCCCTAAAACAATCTCCTTATCGAAGCTGTCCTTTTGTAATAACCATGGATCTTCAGCAATGAGCGCCGCTGCGCCGGTCTGTTTGATGCTTGAACATACTATATCCATCAGTACCGGGCGGAACTCGAAATCGATTTCGGTTAATGGCCGGTCGAAAAAAAGGAATCGAGGTTGTGTCATCAGTGTTCCGGCAATGTGGACACGCTGGAGTTCTCCACCTGACAGTGTTCTGATACTGCGATCGAGCAAATGCGATATTTCGAGCAATTCCGCATATTTGAGTATTATTGAGGGCATTTCTTCAGGTGAAACGCCGCTGCATTCAAGGGGGAATGCAAGTTCGTGAAAGATGGTTCGTTTGAGTCCTGAAATTTGTGTATAGGGATTTTCAAGTATCATACCGGTTCCGGCAGGATTCGATCCCTGTTCGAGAAGTTTACCATTCAAGAATATTGTTCCCGTAATATCCCATGAGCCTGCCCAGAGAGGAAGAAATCCGCAGAGTGCCAGACCAAGCGTCGATTTTCCTGAACCCGCCGGGCCCGAAACAAATCCTGTTTCACCCTCGTTTAGTTCGAATGAAAGCTTTTCGAATATCGTATTGCCATCCTTTGGGATACGAAGGCCGAGATTTTCAGTTTTCAGAACCATAATACACCGAGGGCGAAGGTTGATCCGATGATAGCCGTCACATCGATCCATCCGTATTTCAACCTGGTAAAATGTGTTTTCTCACCAGGCCTTAAAAAACCCCGTGAACTCAGGGTAAGGGAATTAAACGAAATTTCATTGAGCATCGATGAAAATATCGGATTTAATGTCGGAATCAGGGCACGTATTCTCTGGGCGGCAGTTTTCACCCTCATGCCGCGAAGTTTTTGAGCGATGACAACCTCATCGATACGTTCGTTAAATCGCGGAACAAGCCATAAAGTCCTGAACAAAATCAGTATTATTGTTGATGGCACATTAAAATCGATAAGCAGTGCAAAAAGCTCTTCCGAACGAATTCTTCGCGAGAGATAAATTACACAAATGACTGGCGAGGCAATATGGATGAATTTATTGAGTCCTGTGAGAAGCCCGAAATATGAAATCGACAGAGGATTCCAGTAGATACCGTGAATAAGGATAAGAAAAACCACACCTACAATTAGTATCTTGAGAAACTCACGGGTAAGTCGAAAATCGGTTCTGGACGGAACAACAAGAGCAATAATAAAAAAGATAAGAAGTATGACTGTGCCCGGCAAAATCGGCAGTATAATTGCAGAAAGGGTAATTTCCGAGGCGATAAGAATATGTGTTCCTGGATTGAGTTTCATATTTGATAAAAAATGCCATTAATGTGCAACATTTAAGAAGTATTATCGATAAAACGGGAAATTATGTCATTTTTTCGAAAGCCGATCGAGCATCCTTGGTGGTAAAGACTGTATAAGCGAATAACAAATAAGAGCGGTAGCTAATTTATCAACCGGGTCGATAAGAAGTTTGCCAAGAATAACGCTTTTCCACAGTGAAAATCCGGATGCTTTGAAAAGGGCGGTGACCGCATCGGAACCGGCAAACGATACGCCCCCGAAAACAAGTGTGGTGATAGGTGTTGATGCCATTGCCGATGCAAGCCCGATCAGTAGTCCTCCGATAATAGTAGCTTTTAGGTTTTTAAGAAATCCGAATTTTGTTAGCCCGGCTGCAAGCAGCGCAATGATGATTGCCGTTCCTCCGTATGCTATAACGGTAGGAACTGCAGTGATTGTCAGTATGATGAGTGCGGCGATTCCGACAAAAGCGCCATATTTCCATCCGCACAGTGCGGCGATAAAAACAGTGCCGATCGAGTCAAGGTATATCGGTAACTTGAGAAGGCTTACAAGGTATCCTATTGAAACATTTAATGCTGCTCCGAATGCGATAAGTCCTGCATCAAAAGCGTTAATTTGCCGCACATTTACTTTGTCCTGTTTTTGTCTGTCAGTTTGTATCGTCGTATTCTGCAAAAGAATGTCTTTTCTCCTGATTTCCGCTGTTTATGGCCATTTCCATCTGTCCGAACCGAATGATGGTGAAACCATGCCGTTTTGTCAAGGTGTTTGTTCTGTTTCGCTTTATTTTCGGTCACTGTACAATTCCGACATTATCGATCAATTTATAAGCGTTGCCACCGTTTTGGGTTAACGCAAATACGACGGCATTGACTCCAATTTTCTGATATGCTTCCGTAACTTTGGATTTGTTCCATGCATCCCCGTATGATTTCTCGGAATAAATTGCCACGAGCCTGTCATCTATGAATATTCCTTCGAGAATCCCAGGCAGTTGAATATAGGGTAACTCATCGTAATTATGCATTCTGTGAGGCGGTCCATCTTCAAAGTTAAAAAAGCAATGATAAAACGGATGATCATTAGGGATAGGTTGAAGTTTGACATGCTCCCCCAGTGTATCTTTGAGCATTTTTTTTAATGGTGCAGCACCTTTCGGGGGTAAATTGGGAAGTACCGTGCCATAAGCCTCTAAAAAAGCAAAACCACCGTTTTTCAAATAATCACCAAAATTTTTCATTTCTTCGGGACTCAAATCAAAATTATCATCTGCAGAGATATAAATGAACGGATAATTCAGGAGGGCGGGTGAGTCAAGGAAAACCTCTTTTTCAACATGGACGGTTATTTGAGTAAATTTGGTAAATGCCTCCGCAAGACCTGTCACTGCCCGTTTTAATGAATCTACCGGAGTCAGCATAGTCCCCCATATCGAAGCGGGAAGGTAAAGAAAACCCTCAATGTCCTGTATGTTTTTAGGGTCCTGAAAAATGAGCGCTTTATATTTCCCAAAATCAAAATCGTCTACGGATAATAATTCATCGCGAAACGAAATTTTGGTTTTGCTGTCGTATGGCTCACGTCTGATGGACATATCCTCGTAATAGCGTTCCATAACAACATGCTCAAGGTCATCATAACTTTTAATCCGCTTTATTAAATCCCTGTCGAGTTCTCTTCTTACTATCGTAATAATGGAATCGGCATCGATAACGGGGCTTTCCCGGATTTTTTCGGGCGCAGGAAGCGGTTTGAGCGCAATCTCATTTTCAGGGAGGCTCATTTCACGTGTTTCACGGCGCAGTGTCTTTAGTCCGCCATCTCTTTTCGCTATTTCCAAAGGTTTGGTCTTAAGAGGAGGCCGTGTAATCAAATCCGTAACAATTCTTCTATATTCCTTTTTTACAACAATCTTTCTTTCCCAATGTATGAAGTTATTCAGTACTGCAAAAAAGACAACTGCAAACACGAGACCACTGTAGAACAACCTGTTGGTTTCATGCTCAAGCTTCCGAATATTAATTAAATCCGATATTTTTTGTTTTTCACTGAGTGCCATAAGAGATGCAACTGCCTGTTCCTGTTACTGCATACCGGTCGCTTTTGCCTGTCCGAGCGCGTACACTACCATATTGACCCCAACTCTGAGTTTTGATCCTTCCCTGCTTCCGGATTCCCAGTATCTTTCCCATTCATTCCCCATTTCCTTATCGGAATAAACGCCAGCCAGTCTGTTTCCGATCCATATACCCATAATATAAGGCCCGAATGAAAGCTCGGCAGATAATTTTTCTCTGCGTTCTCCTGCTACATATTGATCCCAGATGTTATCTTCAATTGCAAAGAACGACTGATAAATCGGATGATCATTCGGAACCGGTTTAAGCCGCGCATTTCCGGGAAGATACTGCTTTAATCCCGGATATGACCGAATATTAAACTCAATTATTATAAATCCTTCCGAACTCAGATATTTCTGGAAATTATTCTTTTCGCTTTCCAGTAATTCGAAATAATTCTCCGTATTGAGATAGACGAACGGATATTTCAGGAGTAATGGCGAATCAAGATTGATTGTTTTATCTATAGTAACATTTATTTCGGTCCATTTTTTCAGTCCCTCGGCAAGTCCCTGGAGCGATTTGTTGTCACCCTGACCGGAATGAGAAGCCCGTACAGGAACAAGACTGATAACGTCCCTGGTTTTTTCTCTATTCGAGTATGCCTCAAGCACACTCCGGTTATTCGATGTATTTTGTGCAAAAGCTTCATCTGCTGTTTCAAAAATCAATAGGGGAACACATGCAAGTGTAATCATGAAGAAGAAAGTTTTCGGTTTGGTTGTTTTATAATACTTAAACTTCATCATAAACCCCCTGTTCGTAATTAACCAAAATTATTTTTTGATTCGATAAAGGACAAGAAGTAGACGTGAGGCAGGAACGCCGGGGATGAGGGAAAGCGCTTCTTTAAACCCTCACCCCCGACCCTGTCCACGGGCTCGACGTGGGCAGGTGTGATTCGCTGGTCGGTAAAGTCAGCGGAGGTCACGAGTCAGAAGCCAGATGAAATAGATGATTGTTAGTTTCACATGGCAGGAGTCCGTAACTTCATCAAACTGGCTTCTGACTCCAGACCTCACTGTTTCGCAGCGTAGTAATTATCGATGTTTTTATTTCTTTTAATCGTAATATCGACCTTATATTGGGATTTCTTATTTTTTCCATTGATGTTAATTAATCTCATCTCCATTGCAGAGTCGGGATTCTGTAGGTAACCGATACAAATAATCTGGTTCTGCTCTCTTCATCCTCGACATTCCCTTCTTTCTCAGACCAGACACCATAAGCAAGCGCTGCATCGATACTCAACGATTCGTCGAATTGTTTTCCCAGACCGAATGTTAGAAAATCACGCTCGTTGTCTATGGTGATGACAGGAGAATCGTTGTCCCTCGGCCCTTTGAAGATTAAAGGATTTTTCAGGTATCCGGCTCTCACGGCTAATCCCAATGTCGGTATAGGCTGCTCGATGCCAACACGCCAGCTTACAGCCGAACGATATGTATCCTCGAAATAACTTGGTTCATACTGAATATAGCTGGGATACTCATATTTAGCCTGTTTCCAATTTTCGTAAGTCAGATCTAATCCCAGAACCGTTTTTCCGGGTTTACCGAATGACAGCCCGAATCCAAGCTGCATCGGCGCCTTGATTTTATAGCTGAAATTTTCGGAATAACTGTTGTAGGTATCATATTCCGGATCAAGTGTGTCATAAAGACCGAAATAGAAATCCGGGTCGGTTTCGTCAATATCCCATTCCTCAAAGTAATTATGGTCAATATGGAACGTCATTGGAAATCTGATAAATGCACCTAAACTATAATATTTGTTATGATAGAGTATGGATGGTTTGAAACTCCATGCGGAAATGTCGTTGTCAAGGTCGGTGATGTATAGTTCGGAATATTTGTATTGCTCACGATAGTCATTAAGGAGATCACGGTTATTTCTTCTGTATGATCCCATCCATATATCAAAAGCAGCGCCGAAAGAGACATTGGGCGATACATCGACAGCCCCGGCCAATGAAAGTATTCCCAAACCGCCTTCCTCGACTTTATCGATTTTGTTGTATCCTCCCGGAGTAAATTCACCATTACCCAAATCAACATCGTCGATAAAACCGTCGAGTTTATATCTGCCTTCAAAATCTTTTGCACGGTTATACGCCACAGCAAAAACAAGGCTTCCCCGGTCAGTGGGCATGGGATACGCAATGCCTATGCTGCCAAGCCTTAAAAAATCGGAAGTTGTCGATAATTTACTGCCGGGATTGTCTTTACTGTTCAACAAGGATTCGACGTTTTTTTTCAACATGTTGACGCCGAGTTGAATTTCAAGTTTATTGAGCCGCGCAAGCGCCGCCGGATTATAAATGACAGCGGAAAGGTCATTTGCCGCAGCGATATTAGCGCCGCCCATACCCATGGCCCTCGCTCCGATTCCCGAATCGTTGTCGGCAGGAGCTTCCTGCGTAAGAGCAACTGATGATATCATGATCATTGCAAATCCTGTAAGAGCAGTCAAAACAGTATTTTTAATCATTAAATTCAGTACGGTTTTCATCGTTATCTCCTTCTTCCCGAACTGCCCCGTGATGACGACCCTGATGATCCGCTGCTTCCCGAAGAACTCCGTGAACTACTTCCTGATGAACCGCTTGAACTGCTTCTGCCTGATGAACCGGAATACGAACTGCTTGAACGTCCGGAACTGGAGTTCGATGAGCCGGAAGATTTGCTGGCGCTACCGGAACTTGAAGAAGACGACCGTGACGATGAACTGCTTGAACTGCTGTATGGTATACTTTGCCTTACACTTGATGATGATGTAGTCCTGCCTGAACTTGAACTTGTTTTATTAGATGACGAATTGTTAGGGGAGGAGAAAATACTCCGCCTGCCGTACGTACTATTGGATGTCTTTTGTGTGCTCGGTTCGCCGTCAGAGGACTTTTTTATCGTAGTTGTTCGTCTGTTCGTTTGTACGTTTGATCCATCGGTTGATTTTTCCGTCGATGTTCCGGATGTACTTCCGGAATAATACCGTGTTTTAGGCCTGCGTGAACTGCTTTGTGATGCAGGTTCTGTCGTCACACCCTGCCGGGTTGCTTTACTTGCAGATATAGTTTCCGACTGTCTTTCGGCGGCTCGTCTGCTTGTATTTACAGTCCTGCTTGCTATGCTGCGTGTATTTCTCGACGAATATGTTCTTTCGGTACTGGCAGTTTTGTTTGTAGCAATATTGTCGTTATCAGTCGCTGCACGTCTTGATATTCCGGCCGTCGAACTGTTTGTGTAACTGCGAGTTCTCACAGTCCTTGACGATTCTGATATTTTACCTGTATCACCCCTGACGCTGTTTCTGCTGGCAACATCCCTCCTGCTTACACCGTAACTGCCAAGTCTGTCCTGACGGGCGTATTTTGTGTCGGGTGAATGATGACCGCCGCCGCCACCGTGATAGTAGCCATGATCATATCTATCGTAATATCCGTGATAATACCATGGATCATATGCATAATGATAGTAATATGGCTGCCAGCCCCAACTCCAGCCGATACCCCAGCCCCAACCGTAATCCCAACCCCATGGGTCATAATAAGCACGAGCGTAATAGCGGGGGTAGCAGGTACCCCATGGACCTACCCAGATATCCCAGTACGGGTCGTAACCATAATACGGATCGTACCACCATGATCTTTGCCACCACGGGTCATAAGAATAACGGGGATTGTAATCATAGTAGTGATGATATGTAATGACTGAGGATGCGCCGGAATCGTACCAGCGGTCATTTTCTCTGATGTATTTTTCGGAATCATAAACTTCAGATTCTTCTGTTTCTGCTGCGTCAACATCCTCTTGTGTTGAGTTTACACCCTCTTCTACTGAATCAACATCCTCGCGTTCCGCTATTTCGGGAACTTCTTCCACTGTTCTGACATGCTCGACAACTCTGTAATGCCTGTCGGTGTCTGCGTTACGTTCATGATAAGCCGCGCTTCGGCTCATGACAGTGTAACAACCTGTCGATATAAACATCAGCGCTATCAGAAAAAACATAACCGGCAATAATTTTCTGTTTTTCATTATAATCACCCCCGCGATTTATTCAAAACAGTCACTGCATCTTTCAATGCCTCGGCTATAATGAGTTTTTTTCCTTTTATTTATGTTGTCAAATGTTTGACATTACCCAGAACCATCCGAATGCAATGCATCCGAGTATCATGAGTATATATACTATTTCAACTATCTGATCGAAAAGAGCTTTAAACCAGTTTTCTTTTTTCATATATAAATACATTTTATGAGTCCCCCTTTCTTTATTAATTCTCTTTCGGAGGATTTTTTATACCATGTTCATTTTCTGTGACATAAAATAACAT
>JAFGMP010000338.1 GCA_016927495.1 Candidatus Latescibacterota bacterium
AATATCCGGGTTTCAGCCTATCCTAAAAAGATATTTACCGGAAATATCTTTTACATCGGAAGCATCCTTGATACGGAAACGAAAACCATCAACATTCTGGTTGAAATTGATAACAAAACTGAAGAATTAAAACCGGGAATGTATGCCGAAACGACAATTATTACCGGTACAAAACATGAAGCGCTTGTTGTCCCCCAAAAAGCGGTTTTGAATGATGAAAACTTAAAAATTGTATTTGTAAGAGAGACTGAAGGATATCACCGCCACGTTGTTGAAACGGGAATCGAATCTGCAGATTTTATAGAAATTTTATCAGGATTGACACCCGGCGCAGTTGTTGTAACCGAAGGTAATTACCAGTTGAAATCAAAATTGAAAATGAGCTCAATTGATCCTCATGCAGGGCATAACCACTAATCAGGATTTTTTATAATGATTCATCGAATTATTGAAGCTTCAATTAAAAATAAAGCGGTTGTAATTATTGCAGTACTTATCATAATCGGTTTGGGTATAAAGTATTTCAGCGAACTTCCGGTTGATGTATATCCGGATTTGAATGCACCCATCGTAAATGTCGTGACCGAAAACCATGGAATGGCCCCGGAAGATGTTGAAACGCTTATTACGTTTCCTCTTGAAAGTTCATTCAATTCACTGCCATCGGTAAAAAGGGTAAGATCAAATTCTGCGCTGGGTATTTCGTTAATCAATATCGAATTCGAATACGGCGCCGATATTTATTTCGCCCGTCAACTTGTTTCGGAAAAACTTCAACTGATAACGCCTCTTTTACCTGAAGGTTCCGAACCACCTGTCATTGGTCCAATATCATCGATGTTTGCTGACGCTCTTGAATTCACCATGAAAGGTGAAAACTTGTATGATGTCCGCGATTTCGCCGAATGGGAGTTGAAACCGCGTCTGCAGACGGTTCCCGGTGTATCCAATGTCATTAATTTCGGAGGATACGTAAAACAGTATCATGTGCTCCTAGATCCTAACAGGATGTTGAATTTCGGGATAGGCGTTCGTGAAGTAATAAAAGCTCTTGAGGGAAACAATATTAATTCATCAGGCGGTTATTTGTTGCAGGGGCCGGAGGAAAAAATAATCCGTGGGATGGGCAGAATAAAAACAATCGACGATATTAAAAATATAGTGTTGAAAGAAAAAAATGGAGTCCCTGTATACATCGAAAACATAGCCGATGTTGAAATCGGAGCATTTGTCAGAAGAGGAACCGCCGGTGAAAATGGGGAAGAGGTCGTTGCCGTAACTGTCCAGAATCAGTATAATTCGAATGTACTTGAAACAATTAAAGGTGCCGAATCGGTATTGGAAAATATAAAACAGCGGGTTAAAGGTACCATTACCATTGAAACATTCTACACGCAACTCGATATGATTATGAAATCCATCAATAATGTGATCATATCTATGATAATCGGCTCACTTCTCGTCATTCTTGTTCTCTACATATTTTTGAGAAACGTGAGAAGCACTGTCCTTGTATCGCTGGTAATACCGCTTTCCGGAATAATTGCATTCATATTTTTCAAAATCTATGATTTAAGTATCAATATTATGACTCTCGGCGGCCTTGCAATCGGCTTGGGAATGATTGTTGACAGCTCAATTATTATGGTTGAAAACATCTACCGTCACCTTCAGGAACGTAAAGTACCTTTTACCGATGCACTGCTGAATGGGGCTCGTGAAGTCGGCAATCCGATATTTTACGCCACATTAATTCTGCTGGCAGTGTTTGCACCTATTTTCACTTTACAGGGTATTGAGGGAAAGATGTTTATTCCGCTGACTTTTGCGGTATCGGCAGCAGTTTTCGGTTCTCTCGTAATATCTCTTACAATCACACCTGTGCTCGCTTCAATGGTGTTCAGAAAAAAACCCCGTAAAACCAGGGAAAGTTTAGTCATAACGGGCATAAAAAAGCTTTATAAACCTGTTCTGAACCATGCACTTTTACATCCGTACAGAATGTCGGTAACATGTCTCATGATAATAGTGTTGGGTGTAATGCTTTCATTCAGGGTGGGAACTGAGTTCATGCCTGAAATGGATGAATCATCGCTTATTATGGATGTTTTGCTTCCACCGGAAACATCTTTGGAAGAGTCGAGCCGTGTTTCTTCATTGATATCTCAAAAAGTATCGGAAATTCCCGAAGTGAAAAAAGTAGTCCGCAGAACCGGCAGGGCAAAAGGTGCAGAACATGCCGAACCTGTCAATTTAACCGAATCTAATGTCGTACTCGTACCGAAAGAGGAACGCACAATTTCAATTGAAGAAATAAAACAAAAAATTCGTGCGGAAATAGCGGATATACCGGGAGTAAGCACATTGCTCAATGCACCACTCCAGCACCGAATCAACCATGTTGCAACCGGCACAAAATCTGCAATCGCCGTGAAAATTTTCGGTGAAAACATTAACTCAGCATCTGAGATTGCAGATGCAGTTTATGAACAATTAAGTACAATCTCGGGAGTAACAGACCTTCAGCGAGAACAGGTTGCGGGAGTACCGCAATTGCAAATACACATGAACCGTGAGAAAATCGCCCGGTACGGAATGAATGTGTCGGATGTTTCGGAAATCATCGAAGTAGCATTGAACGGAAAAGTGGCAACAGAATTAATAGAAATACAGAAACGCTACGAAATTTTCGTACGATACAAAGAAGAGTTCCGAAAAGATGAAAATAAAATACAGAATCTCATTATTGAAACTCCGGCAGGCTATAGAATACCTATCAGTGAAATTACGGAGATTGTTGAAGATAAAAATCCTGCCATTGTACGCCGTGAAAATGCTTTGAGACGTGTTATGGTTCAATGTAATGTTTCGGGAAGGGATATGGGAAGTGTGGTGGAAGAAATAAAGAATAAAATTTCCGGTATTGAATTGCCGGAAGGATATTTCATCACTTTCGGCGGGACATATGAAAATCAGATTCATGCAATGAAGCAACTGACTGTTGTGCTTATTCTGACAATTATAATCGTTTTTTGCCTTCTTGTCGCAAGTTTCCGGTCTATCAAAAACGCGCTTCTGATTTTGCTTAACATTCCACTCGCAATTTCCGGTGGCATTATTATTCTTTATTTAACCGGTAATACTTTCTCTGTACCTTCGATTGTGGGATTTATAGTATTGATAGGCATTGCTGTTCAGGACGGTATTGTACTGGTGAGCCACATCAACGGGTACAGAAAGAGCGGCCATTCTTTGCATGACGCTGTAATAAAGGGAGGAAATACAAAAATCCGTCCGGTGCTAATGACTACGTTCACCACTTTGCTGGGTCTCGTTCCTCTTGCTGTACGTAATGTTACGGGTTCCGAAATCCAGAAACCCCTTGCCTTTGTTATTATGTTCGGACTAATGTTTTCAACGATCATAACGCTTGTTGTGCTTCCGACACTCTATTTGGCGATAGAGAAGGAGAGATAAAAAAACGATATATTCGGTCGAGTTACATACTCAAATAGCTCATAATAAAATTGTCGATATCGCCGTCCATTACTGCCTGAGTATTCGATGTCTCATAATCTGTTCTCAGATCTTTTACCATATTGTAAGGGTGGAAGACATATGAACGAATCTGACTGCCCCATTCGATTCTTTTCTGATCCTTGGTATACTGTTCCATTTTCTTTTCTTCTTCTTCCATACGGAGTTGGTACAGACGGGATTTCAGAACTTTCATTGCGAATGATTTGTTTTTAAACTGGCTGCGCTCGTTCTGGCACTGTACGATTATACCTGTCGGGATATGTGTAATACGCACTGCGGATGAGGTTTTATTGACATGCTGTCCGCCGGCTCCCGATGCACGGTAAACATCGATTTTAAGGTCTTTTTCATCAATTTCGATATCGAAATCATCATCGATTTCAGGCAAAACGGTTACCGAAGCGAAAGATGTATGTCTTCTCGAATTTGAGTCGAACGG
>JAFGMP010000339.1 GCA_016927495.1 Candidatus Latescibacterota bacterium
CACGAATTATCGTAAATAGTAATTACTATATATGGTAGTGCCAAGAAATTTTTCTATGCCCGCAAACCCCCTTCGCTAAAGGATTCAAAATCCATACTGTTAAAGATCAATCAAACCGATTGATTTGGAATGAAAAAAGTTCAAAGTTTTAAGTTCAAGGTTCACAGACTATAAAGATTAAGCATAAAGGCAGAAGCACAGAGGGGTAAACACAGTTTTTAATTCAAAGGGACAAGGGAAAAAAGGTAAATAATAAAGAACAAAGGGCAATCATTGCTGTCCAAATTAAGCAAGAAAAGGTATTTTATCCAAACAGTCTTTCTTGCGAAGACGGATCATGTGTATCGGTAAGAAATTGCATTCGGACAGTTTTTTCAGCGAATCACCTTTACCATCACTGTCACTTAGTCACTTCAGTTTAACTTTTCAACATTACATTTTGAACTGTTTTATCTCATTTGCACTTTATCAAACCAGAGCGCTTTCCTGACCTGAATCACCAATAAACAGGCATGAAGATTTGGTGCTTTTTGCCGCGTCACGCATAAAAACGAATGATATGGTATCGGCAAGTCCGAAAATATTTATATCTGCTCTCGGGGATGTTTCGAGAACGGTTTTGAATTCTCCTGTCAAAACATGAAATTCAGCCAAAGAGGGGAGCCGTACCTGGTCGCTGAGGCTATCGAGAAAAGTGTATAGACGTATTTCATCTTTAGGGTCGGACGATACTGTTATCAGGTTCAATTTACCGCGCCAGTTTAATTGAAGTTGCAGCGCTATCAGCATGGCAAGATGCCAGTTTGGGCTTTTATCCCGTAACCACAAATTGACATCCTTCTGCATACCGAGAGCAGTACGGCGGTTTTGATGCAGGATCATCACACCCATTTTGTGATATGTGGCGTGCATACACAAATTTCTGATCGTATCGTCATTGCGGCTGTCCTCTCCGAGTGTCAGGAACAGCGTATTGGGTCGTAATGTTCCACCTTTCAGCGTTTGTATAACCAGTTTGGCGCCATGGAGAAACTCACTGTCTTCAAGCACTATTGAATTTACCGGAATATGTTGTTCATTAAGCGGTTCAAGCAGTTCGTTAAGCGATCTGCCTGTTTCTTCGACATCGCTGTTCTTTACGGTGAATGCAAAAATACTTCCCGATGGGTAGGCTATGCTTTTAATAAGCAGCAGGGAACCCGACCACATTTTCGGGTCATCGATGGGAATGAGCAAATCAGGTTTCCAGGATATCTGGTGACGGGGAAACTGTGCGGCCAGTCGGGAAGCCCTTTCGGCAAGCATCAGCAACATGCCGCCACGGATATCGCCAAATTCGGACTGCATACCTTTTTTTGTGAACCACACATACAGTACAATTATCGTTATAAACGCCAGAATGCTGAATATGGGATTAATCAAAAACATTATGCCTATACAGCTGCATGCTCCGATTAAAGGAACAAAACGGGGCACTCTGAATGTCGGCCGGAAGCTGATCATCTTCATGCTTTGTTGAATAAAAACTACGAAATTCAACATACCGTATGTGATAAGAAAAAACATGGTAATCAGAGAAGCGAGAGCGTTAAGGTTTCCGAATGAGATAGCTACAATAATAATGAATCCGGTAATAATGATAGCATTTCTCGGCTCATTGTTACTTGCTTTTGTCGCAAAAAAAGTGTGATATGGTATTGATTTATGTTCTGCAAGCGCCTGTAATATCCGTGGCGCTCCAATCATACTTCCTAATGCCGAGGAAAATGTTGCTGCCAATACACCTGCAAGTACGACCGGACTCCATAATGAATTATCGACAAGAGCCATCTGATTGGAACGTAACTCACCGGGAGATATGAATCTTCCGGCAATATAGGCCAGAGTAATGTAAATAAACATTGTTATTATAATAGCGCTCAGGGTGCCGATGGGGATAGCTTTACGTGGATTTTTAAGTTCACCGGACATGTTGGCGCCTGCCATTATACCGGTAACCGCAGGGAAAAAAACCGCAAAAACATGCCAGAAGTCGGTATCCTGAAATGAACCGATTAAAACAAAATCGTTGGTGGGAGATTTTGGTGTCAACACAACCGAAATAATTGAACATGCAATAATAAACATAATAAAATACTGAATTCGAATCGCAAAATGGGCGCTTATATATGAAATTACCATCAGGCTTATCCATGCGACAATTGATACAATGATAGATAAATGACCGGGGAAAATACGAATCCATCCTTCGGTAAATCCGATTATATACAGAGCAGCGGAGAGCGTTTGAGAAATATAGAACGGAATGCCGATACTGCCTCCGGCTTCAAGCCCCAGAGATTTTGTAATAATCGAGTATGCGCCTCCCGAACCGATTCTTATATTCGTAGTAATGGAAGCCATCGAAAGTCCGGTGCAGAGAGTAACCGATTTTGCCAGTAGAATAATTGCGATTGCGCCGAGAAAACCTGCATTCCCAACAACCCATCCGAGGCGCAGATACATGATGACACCGAGTATGGTCAATACATCAGGAGTAAAAACACCGCCGAATGTACCGAATTTGGAAGAATGGGAGCCATTACTTCCTGATAATTTTTTAAATTTCAATAAAAAACCTGTTTTCCCCATATCGTTGTCCGTCGGTAATTGATTGAACTTACAAATTTATCGCAAAGATTTGTCCCGGTTAATGTAATCACGTAGAAATAAAAAAGTTAAAAATTATATTGAAATACCTGACAAGTAAATTTCCTCAATAAATCATTACAAAAATCTAACAATTATTTCCCAAGGGATTTTATATATATTATATGATAAAACATAATAATTTTCACATACTTATCCGTATATTATCTTGCTTTTCCGGTGTAATCCCAATATATTGTATTAGCGTGTTTCATGCGAACCGTATATTTTAAATTAACCGTTTTTTTACTGTTTGCACCGTTAGTATTTTAGGAATGATTTACCGGTTTGTTGATAGTTGTTGTTATTTGAAATATCAGGTAAATAATTTCTGAATATAATATGCGAAAGACAGAATAAATATATCAATATATGAAAAGTTAAGGCAATAAAAATGGAAGCGCTAAAAATACTCGAAGCAAAATGTACTGCTTTGGAAAATACGGTTAAACAATATGAACAACGGCTTAAAATAATCATGAATAATATTCCGGATGTTGTCTATATGCTTGACCCTGAGGGAAAAATTGTTTTTATAAGTGATTCGATTAAGCAATATGGTTATGAACCGAAAGAATTGACCGGCACTAATATGATGGATATTATATATCCACTTGATAAAATACAGGCATCATACGGGATTAAAGAAAGAAGAACCGGGAGAAGAAAAACAAAAGCTTTCAATGTTCGAATCCTTACAAAAGATAAAACCGCTGTACCGATAGAAATAAAATCAAAAGAAATTGAAAGTGCGCCTCTTTTTTCTATTGTTGCGGAAGGATATTATGGCTCTACAAGCAACAGTCACAGGATTTTTCTTGGAACTGTCGGCGTTGCAAGAGGTATGCAAAATGCGGGTATGGATGATGAAAGTTCGGATTCTGATATATTAAAGGATCAGGAATTTATACCTGTTTGTTCACACTGTAAAATGATTCGCGATACTGATGGTAAGTGGAATAATTTTGAGGATTATCTGAGTAAAGCATTAAAAAAGGAATTTACCCACAGCATATGTCCATCCTGTATCAAACAATTGTATCCGGAGTTTGAAAAAGATCTGGAAATAAAATAACAGCTAACCTGTTCAATTTTTGATGGAAGAACCAAAAATACATTTTTCATATTTTTTTGAAATCCTGCAATTCGGTCTTTCTACTCTGAAACTAACCTTCCGGTTCTTTTTGTGCATACCCATAAAGTACAGTTAATTATCACATGCAAATGTTTATCGACAAAAAATTCATTTGTTATATTAATCTATTAATATTGCATATCAGCATCGATATATATAAATTGGGAAAATGGCACTAACTTTCAAATTTTTTTAAATTTGCTTTTGCATGATATTTTTTTTTTATTTTATAGAAATACATAATGTGTCTACTATCAGGATGCCGGGGGCATATGATTAAAGACGAATTACAAAGATTGCGTGAACTCATACAGCTGAGTACCGACCTCGCAGAGGTAAAAGATTTAGATGTTCTTATGGAACGGCTATTACAATCTGCCCGTAAATTTGTCAATTGTGACGCTGGTTCCATTTATATAAAAGAAGGTGACTTTCTCAAATTCAGCTATACCCAGAACGATACTCAGCAGGCACGGCTCAAGACAGGTCAAAAACTTATATATAACACGTTCAGTGTGCCGATAAATAACTTATCTATATCAGGCTATGTGGCCCTTACGGGAGAAACACTAAATATACCTGATGCCTACAAGCTTTCCTCGTCTGTTCCCTTCAGTCATGATAAAAGCTATGATGAAAGCGCTCGATACCGGACGCTTTCGATTCTGACAATTCCGTTAAAAAAACGTGACAACCAGATTATCGGCGTTCTCCAGCTTATTAATGCTATGGACGGCGATAACAACGTTATTGCGTTTGATCCTGAAATGGAACCGTATGTCAATTATTTTGCCAGCAGCGCAACCGGGGCTCTTGAACGTGCGCAACTTATGCGCGCCATACTCCTTCGTATGATCAGTATGGCGGAACTCCGTGACCCGAAGGAAACGGCTAATCATGTAAACAGAGTGGGAGCCTGCGCGGTAGAAATTTTTGAAGCATGGGCAAAAATGAAAAAGTACAAACAGGCTGACATCGACAAACAAAAAGATGTACTTCGTATGGCCGCCATGCTTCATGACGTCGGGAAAATTGCAATTTCTGATATAATTCTGAAAAAACCCGGCCGTCTCGATACCGATGAATTTGAAACGATGAAGCTGCATACCATTTACGGGGCGCGTCTATTCCGTAATCCTTATTCCGAGTTTGAGGAAGCGGCTCGAGTTGTGGCATTGAACCATCATGAACGTTTTGACGGGACCGGGTATCCCGGACATGTCGATCCGTTTACCGGAGAAGCAATACACGGGAACATTCAAAATGGGAAACTGGCGCCCAAAAAGGGCGAAGAAATTCCATTATTCGGCCGTATCGTTGCAGTATCAGACGTATTTGATGCGCTTTCAAGCCAGAGGTGCTATAAAGAAGCATGGACTGAAGAGCATGTATGCGCCTTAATCAGACAGGAAAAAGGAAAACATTTCGATCCGGAAATAGTAGATTCATTTTTTGCCAGCCTGCCGAATATACGTTCGGTATATAAACGGTATGAATAATCAAAAAAGACTATATTACTGGGAGAAACGTCCTGAAATTAAAATTTGATGATTTATTGCAGCGTGCTCATGATGATGTAATCCGCGATTTTACGGATGTATGTTTGTAATATGCGGAGTATTTATGGATTTTGATGCAAAACAACAATTGAAGGATCTCATTTTTCTCAGTTGTGAACTGGCGGAAGTAAAAGATCTCGATGTGCTCATGGAGAAAATCCTGCAATCGGCAAGAGAATATGTCCATTGTGATGCCGGTTCGATTTATATAAAAAAAGAAAGCCAGCTTGTTTTCAGTTATACCCAGAACAATACTCTCCAAAAACTTATAAAACCTGACGACAAACTCATTTACAACACATTTACCGTACCGATAAATAATAATTCCATAGCCGGTTATGTAACCATTACCGGTGAAACCTTGAATATACCGGATGTGCAAACCCTTCCGGAAAATGTTCCGTTCAGTTTTGATCCGAGCTATGATGAAAAATCATGTTATATAACAAAGTCCGTGCTTACCGTGCCACTTAAATCACGAAGCGGTGATGTCGTCGGAATTTTGCAGTTGATTAATGCTCTTAATGATGAAAACATAATTATTCCGTTTGATTCAGAGGCGCTACCCTATGTGGAATATTTTGCCAATTGTGCGGCAAACGCTCTGGAACGAGCCATGCTGACACGGACAATTCTGCTGCGGCTAATTCGCATGACAGAGCTCAGGGATCCCACCGAGACAGGTAATCATGTTCGACGGGTAGCAGGATTTTCACTTGAAATCTATGAAAAATGGGCAAAAAAAAAAGGTATATCACAAAATGAAATCCTTCGCACCAGCGATGTCCTTCACATGGCCGCAATGCTTCATGATGTTGGTAAAGCTGCAATATCCGATTTCATCCTGAAAAAACCGGGAAAATTGACAAAAGAAGAATATGAAACGATGAAAAAACATACGCTTTATGGTGCACAACTCCTTTCGGACCCTACAACTGATTACGAAAAAGCGGCTCAAATAGTAGCTATGAATCATCACGAGCATTATGATGGCAAGGGATATCCCGGTCATATCGATCCGGTAACATTCGAACCGCTTGAAGGTTTTACCGGTAAAAACGGATTGCCCCGTCCCAAACGGGGTGAAGAAATTCCCCTTATGGGAAGAATTGTTGCCCTCGCAGATGTTTATGACGCGTTGTCATTTAAACGGGTATATAAAGAAGCCTGGGAACAGGAACGGGTGCTTGCCGAGATATGGGAGGAACGCGGTAAACAATTTGATCCCGAAATTGTCGATGCATTTTTCGATAGCCTTATTGTAATCCGTAACATTGCTGACCGGTATTCTGAAGAGGACATGTATCAAATGCCGCGCCAAAAAAACTGATACAAAATACATGAATCATCTGTCATAAAAATATTGAATCTTATAAGCGACTTTTGCAATATGTATCCGGTATAACAGGGAGTAATAAAATTCGTTTGAAACAATGTTACCCGGTAATATCACCTGTATTTCTGTCCGTCTTTTTGGCCTGTTCTTCCGGTTCACAATTTACACCCATTTTTGACGGCAGCACCCTGAACGGCTGGGAAGTGAAGTCCGGCCCTGAAAACATCTGGCAAGTAGAGAATGGTGTAATAGCCTGTGAAGGCGGAGGGTACCCGATCGGCTGGCTCGGAACCGTAAAAAAATACCGTAACTTTGTTTTTACCTGTGAGTGGAAGATAGTTGAAAACGGCAACAGCGGAGTTTTTTTGCGTGTCGCCGATGACACCGAACAAAACCCGGCATACGATTCCATCGAAATTCAGGTCTGTGATGATGATGGTTCAGAGTATAAGAATCTCGAACCGAAAGAAATAAGCGGTGCGATTTATGCCGTCGCGGGCGCAAAAAAACGAATGTATAACGGCACAAACCGCTGGAACAAATACGTGATCACCTGCAGCGGCCCTCACATCACACTGGAGTATAACGGCGAATTGGTTCTCGATGTCGATGCCCGTCAACACTATAAACCGTTTACCTGGTTTAACCGTGAACGCCGTCCCCTTATGCAACGGCCCCGTGAGGGTTACATCGCTCTTCAGACACATGGTTCGAAAGTCTGGTTCAGGAATATCAGGATACGTGAGATAGAGTAAGTCGTAAAGACAAGGCAGAGGGGCGCAAATTTAAACAAGTGACATAGCGCCAAAGAATGAAGATTTTATGTGAAGAATAATATTGCCTGAACACCTGATTTTGCAGATAACAATAATGAAATAATGGTAGTAAGTCACTCTTCACAGGAAAGACTTCTATGACGCGATAAGTCCTATTACTTATCAATGCTTTTAATCCCGGTTATTCTGGTTAGCTCAATTAATCATGGTAATCCTGAATAAATCCCGGCAATCCTGGTCCGCCCTGTTTTTTTACTTAAACATCAGTTTCCGCTTAATTTCACTGTTTTTCGTAACTATGTCTTGTTATATTGCTTTGTATAGTGGAGATTGGCTAAAAACCCAGCTTTATCATATGAACTAATTGATGGTTTGCGACAAGAAGAAAAAAGTATCAACGATCAACAAGTTTTAGAATACTTTCATGAATATAAAAAAGTTTTTTATTAGTCTGGCTGTTTTTCAGTGTCTGATGTTTTTCTTATTTACATCCGTATGTACATCGGCGGTTACCGGAACGGTGACGGACACTGACGGCAATCCTGTGGCTAATGCCGACATAACCTTTATAAATGAGACAGACCCGGAAATCGTTTTTACCGGCGTTACCGAACCTGATGGCAGTTACGAGGTTATGGGATCGACAACGGTTGCCGGCAGCGATAATAATTCCAATACTCCGGAAAATTTCACCTTGTTTCAGAATTATCCCAATCCGTTTAATCCGTCGACCGTCATTCCCTTTTTCATCAAACATGAGGGATTTGTCGAATTATCGCTGTATAATCTGCTTGGTCAGAAAGTCAGAGCGCTGATCAACGGATATTATCCCGCGGGTATGCATTCGGTAATTTGGAACGGATTAGATAATAAAGGAAAAAATGCCGGTTCCGGAGTTTATATTTACCGGATAGTGCATGGTAACATCACCGAATCGAGAAAACTGTTGCTGTTGGACGGTGGTTATAGCGGATCAGGCAGTGCGTTTACGGTAACATTATCACCGGTAAAAGCGGTGGAAGAACAGGTCAAAGCAGTCTATAAGACAAGAGATTATACCAAACCTGCCGACGGTGATACTTACCGGGTGGTTATTTCGGGAGATTCGGTATTTCCCTTTAAATTAGACAGGATAACAGTAAACGACAACGATGTGCTGGATTTTGAAATAAGCACATACCACGAGGGTATAGCACAAACGTTTTCTCCGTCGGGAAGCGGCACAATTGAACTGACCCATGATTCCATGACCTTCAGTATGGTTTTTCCCGAACAGTCATTTTCGGATGAGGTTACGCTCACTGTCAAAAGTTCCGATGAGTTGGCTCCTGTCTTAGTTTTACCCGATTTCAGAGTTTCCGGTAAAATATGGGATGTCGAAGCCGAGTATACGGAGGCAGGTGAAAAAGCGCAGCAAGTTGGATTACTCAAACCGACAGTTCTGACAATACCGTATGACCGGACCCTGCTCGATGACAGCGAGGATGAAAACGATATTTTCACTGCTTATCGGGACGGGAATTTCTGGTTGACTGCAGGCGGTGTATTGAATATTGAATCAAACAATATAATCGTAGAGACGGACAGGCTGGGTTTGTGGTCGGTTTTTTACGGCCGAATATTTGATGAAATCACGGTGAATCAGGCATATGATTTATTCGAAAATAACATAAACAACGACAATTTTGTCATTCTCGATGTCAGAACTCCGGACGAATTTACAGGTGGCTATATACCGGGAGCTATAAACATCGATTTCAGATCCGAGACATTCGAAAACGATGTAACAAAACTCGATAAGTCAAAAACCTATCTTGTGTACTGTCTCAGCGGCGGTCGCAGCGGCCAGGCAGCAATAAAAATGGGAGAAATCGGTTTCAAAGCGACCTATAACATGCTCGGTGGAATAAGAGACTGGATTTTTGAGGAGTATCCTTTAGCAGGAATATAAGCTTATGACAGTATTTAATAGAATTATAAATAAAAAAAGGAGTATTGGGCATTACATGATAAAGATGAATCGATTAGCTAAAACGTTGTCGGTAGCAGCTTGTATCTTTTTTTTGATTGCACTATCCTCATTCGCATTCCAGGATTCACCGGAGACAGCAGGTACACTCCCTTTAAACGCTTCGGCTTTGGGTAATCTGGGCGGTGAAAACTGGTGGATCGCCACTCTTGATTCATACGGATCGCTGACTGTTGAAACGGAATCGGACGAGACACTTTATCTGTTTATGTACCTCTATGACAACAAAATGAATCTTCTGGACAGCTCGGAGCGTTTCGGATTTAAACAGCAATCGGTACAATATATGTCACTTGCTCCGGGTAATTACTATATAAAAACCATTCCTTATGATCATACATCAGGTGCATATAGTATTACTACAATTTTTGTCGCCTCATCTTATGTAAATGAAAATAATCACGATAATGAGCCGACAAATGATATTAAAGAACAAGCTTATATAATAACTACAGAAACTACCTATACCGGCCATGTAGGATATTACAGCGAAGGTATTGTGGATAATGCCGATTTTTATGGATACTCTTCGGAAGGTGCATACAACCTTTATATCAAAATTGTATGCGAACCGACGCTTGAATTTGACGCGATTTTCTATGATGCATGCAAGTGCGGCGGCGGCGAACCGGAAGAACAAATGAGGCCGGATGGTAATCATATTCGTTTTTACGCATACACGAAGGGTTGTTATGTTAAAATTGCACCACAACCGGGCACATACGGATCATATGCTCTCAGATTTACCACTGAGCCGTATACTGCACCCGAGATTTATACAAAGTCACTTGAACAAGCATTTATCGGGCGCAATTATAAACAACAGATTGTCACAGCCGATCTTGATAAGAGTGATATATTGACTTTTCAGTTGCTCAAAGGGCCGTCATGGATGAGTATCGATGAAAATGGCTACCTGATTGGGAAACCGCAATTAAGCCATCAGGGAACATCGATACCAGTTACAGTCAAAGCGATTGATAATAATTCAATGGAAGCAACATTACAGACAACAATTGATGTCATTTTTGAGGTAGATCCGCCCCGAAACTTCACCGTATCGGATGTTCCACATGACCAGGGATACCAGCTTGAGCTTTCCTGGGACCTTTCCGCTGTCGATTCATATATATCACATTACAATATTTATCGCTCGCAGTTTTATGAATTTACAATTCCGCTGTCTATAGAATCATTTGACAGTATTGAAGAATTGATTCAGGCGGAACAAAGCCATACAATTCTGATAACTGAAGTACCGTCAGGAACAACCTCATTCACTGACAAAACGATTCCCCTGAACAACCGTCTGTATTATTACTGGATTTCCGCAGTCGATGAAAGCGGTGAAAGCGCTAAAACAGCAGCTTATTTCATGCCCGGAGTAACATCTGTTGAACAGCAACCCTCAAATTTCCGACTCTATCCACCTTGCCCCAATCCGTTCAATCCATCGACCACAATCAGCTATGAGATACCCAGTGACAGCTGTGTCTCGGTGTCCGTGTATGATATTTTAGGCAGGAAAGTTGCCGTGCTGGTGGATGAGTATCTTCATGCGGGCCTCCATGAAATCGTATGGCACGGAACCGATGATTTCGGAGCCATTCTCGGCAGCGGAGTGTATCTCTACTCCATCACAGCGGGAAAACATACAGCGCGGGGCAAGCTTCTATTTTTGAGGTAAGTTTCGATTGCAAGTATTACGTTAACTTCCTCATTTAAAAATCCCGTTACCAAAAGTAATAATATAAAAAAGGCGTCCTTTCGGGCGCCTTTATGGTTTGGAGTGAATGGTTGGGACAGGTAATCTATATTAAGCAACTGTCGTGAGCAATGCTCCAACCGATGTAAAGAGCATGCCGTAAACAGTTACGAACCATACAACCCCGACGGTGACGACAGCGACTTTGATTTTCATTTCATTTTCCTCTTTATAGTAAGTTGTTGTTTTCTTTTTCTATTATATGGGACGATGTATATCGTTTGAAAATTTCATAAAACTCAAAATTGTGCGTTTTTCTCTTTTTTCTATTAAGTTAGACGGGGAAAATGTACCGAAGGTTTATTGAACAGAAAAAAATCAGGGGACGGGAATAACATGGTCTAAAAGATTACCATGATTTTTACATTACAGATTCTCATAATCTTCAATAATGCTTGCTTCTCGTAAAGAAAAATAATAGTATTCGATTTCAGATCATCAGGAAATGGGTATAATATTTATTGAGGTGACATAAAGAATATCGGTTATTTGCTATATGTCAGGATAAAGGATAGAGTATGAGTCTGGATAAAGAGTCACCAGGGCATGATCGAAATGATCACCGCGGTAACATGCTATTTTCGCCAATAAAGGACACTTCCTTACTGTCAAGAAGGCAGTTTGTCAATATAGCCGCGACAACGATGGGAGGCATGTTTACAGTTGATTCGCATTCCGGTTTTCTCCCGAAGTCTTCAACCCTCAACGCTTTGGAAAACACTATGACAAATGAGTCTGATATAAGTATGATCGGTCAATACGGCCCCTGGGCTGCCTCACTTTCGGGACGCAGACTTCCCAGTCATTCGTATCGAAGGAAAAAATGGTCCGACCTTGAAAAATGGAGAACGG
>JAFGMP010000340.1 GCA_016927495.1 Candidatus Latescibacterota bacterium
TCTTCACCGGATTCTATTACATTGTCCAATAATTCTTTCAATGTGTATTTTTTAAGCGAACGTACCGGTTTTAAAACCAACGTGTCATTTTCAATAGCACAGCTTATTTTGTCATTTGGATTTAAGTGAAAAACCTCTGATATATGCTTGGGGAGCCTTATACCGAGAGAATTTCCCCATTTCCCAATGTGCAGTTCAATCGTATTTTGCATAGTTATTCCTCCGGTGTATATTGATATACAATGTATATCCTGGGAAAATTAAGTCAAGAAAATTGTTGAATCTGGCAATTCTCCATTTTTTTGGAAACCCGGACGTTCGAACCGTCCCCCTCACCCATCGGGAGAGGGGAATCAAAGGGGTGAGGGCTGGTTTTTTACTTCATCTCAACCGTATTATTTTCCTCGTAAATTTCCTTCACTTTATTGTCACGGTCAATAACTATACTATATTGCCCGTTTTTCGGGACTTTAGGCAATGTGACTTTTACCGGTTTCGGAACAAAATCCTCTGAGCCGGGAATAGAATCGACCTGAACGGTGCTCACGACGACATCATCAACAACAAGCGAAACCTCAAACGCTCCGGACGGTGCGCAGCCAATATTGTGGGCAGTCACAACGGCATTGCTTCCGCTTTGTTCGACATAGAAACTGCTCACCGCAAGATCGGCCAGGTTTCCCTGATCGGGCGCTTTACTTACCTGTTTAACATCAAGATGCACCGGAACCTGCGGCGGCATAACGAACGAAAACCGGTCAAACCGGTTGAACGTTCTTTGCGAGTCGGAAAGAGTGGTTTCATATGAGCCATTGCCGTCTTTATCTGCTTTGAGCGACACCGTATATGTTCCGGGATCGAGACGATAACACCGCATGGTTACGGTTTTTTCATGTGCCATAAAGGAATACAAGCAAATTTCAAGGCCATCGCTGCCGGAATATTCCACAAGCCGTCCCATATCGGGTCCGCCGCCCTCGATCCAGCCGACACCGACCGTTATGGCCACATTTGAATCATTTTTTCTCGGATTATAGCCCCAACCGCCGAGAAGAACATCGAGAAGATTATCGACACCGTACGGCGACTGGTCATCGGTATGGCACCATGCTTCGGTGTAACGCCAAAGTGTGGTATCGTTTGCCGCAGCCGCCGATTTGCGAAGTTCCCCGGTCATTTGCGGCAAATTAGCTAACCGGTATGGTCGTTCAGCGCTGCGTTTACCCCAGTACCATTCGAGAACATCCTTACCGAAAAGGAATGCTCTGCCGTCACCATAGTTAATCGGCGTTTTGTCGGGTTTTCCCCAGTGCCATGCCTCTTCCATCGCCCATACTGCGCTTCGGGGATCGCCAAGGTTATAGATAAAGGATTTGTAGCGTTCACGGACGAAATCGCCGTTGTGAAGGCGGTCTATAGGGTGAATGCGGCAGTACCCGTCCTTGAAATAATTAGTTGTATCGAAGCCGTTGAATGCCTTGTTGTAGAGCGTCAACGCATCTGGATTTGAATCGAGCGGCATATCGCCGAAAGCCCTTGAAAATATGAGAGTATCGTCGTTCCAGCCTCCACCCACCTGTCCGTCAGAACGCTGATGTTGACGCCACCATGTTACGATCTTATTGCGGAATGTCTGGAACTCACGGAAATATACCGCCCATTCGGGTGCATTTCGCGGTGCTGAGTACTGTTTTTCGGGTAAGGTGCTCATATCGGCGGGATATCTTCCCTGTGGATATGCCACACTTTGCCGCGGCGGTAAATCAGGATCGAGCAGGTCGGTATATGCACGGTATATATTGGCTGTTTCATTACCGGGGAACAGTTTCAGCACTGCCTGCCATGGATATGCCATATCGAACTGCCCGCCGAAATTAACCGGAGCATCCACATCGGGCATCCGTTTATCCCACATCCAGGGTATATATTCGAAACTGCGGCCGAATGTCATAATCGCAGGTATCATGGCTTTTTTTGCATATGGCTGTTCGGCTTCGGCCCAGTTTGTTTCGGGTCTGAGTGTTACTGTCGCGGGATATTCGTTGTCGATCAAATCGATTGTTAATTCGTCAGTCGCCATGAGTTCAATCCAGATACGGTCCCCATCGGCAAGAAACACCGGAGTAAAATCGAGCGCCAGCCGCAGCCGGTCGGTTTTTCCTGTAAAACCGTCGAGTTGAACCTCCGCATGTGTCCATGTTTGCGAGGGCACTGCCGGATTGAAAAAGCGAACGGTCAGGACATTTTGTTTCGCATGAGACCTTATAATCAGATCCAGGATGATCGTCTTATATGCAATTTTTCCCACCGAGGGTTCGCTGATGAACGATACCGGCATCATAGGAACAAGTCCTATGTTTCCTTTCTGTTGTGTGATAGGTTTAATCGAGCTGAGCGCCAGATAGCTATCCAACATCCCCGGTTTTAATGCAATCAACGCCGGTTCATATCGTGAATCGTTCAATTGTTCGACAGGAAAGCCCATATACAATGTTTTATCTCCGGGCTGCAAAGGTACATCCCGTTCCTCGACATTGAACAATCCGGCTTCATGCAGCCTGAGATCACCTGAAAGCGGGAGCTGCAGCGCGTCATTGTCGGTCTCGAATCCCGGAGGAGCGCCGTAACCTTTGGTGAACGGTATACGGAGTTCCGAATCCCCGATACCACTGAAATAAGCCCCATGAAAGAAAGCATCCGTTTTGGACGTTGAAAAGAGCGGTTTTGAGGAAAAATTCCCGTTTCTGTCACCTTTCATCACCGATACGTCATCGAGGTTACCCTCGATCGTGATATAGTTAATGTTGACGCCTTCGGGAGGCAGCAGGTCAGCTTTTTCGGCATGGAAATCCACATCGCCGGGAATAATGGTAAACACGCTGTATTCATGAGGCCATGCAAGCTCGTACCGGCCGTCGCTTATCCACCAGCCCGAAATACCTTCGTCATGGATACGTACGGGAGTGATTTCGGTGAAAACCAGCGTTTTGTCTCCCGGAAGAGTTTTTGCAACCGGCAGACGGGATGTATCGGATATGTACGCCGCTTTGAGTCGGTTAATGCCATCGGGAGAGGGACGGTATTTTTGATCGGTTCCCGCAGGTGGTGTATTATTTTTATAAAGGTTGCTGATTTCGGCATCCGATAATGTCCTGCTGAACAGGTAAAATTCGTCGTATGCGGCAAGAGACATAGGTATATGAAAGAGCCCCGGTCGCTGGTTTTCCCACCAGGCATCAGTACCCATCGATGAAGCGGATTCAATGCCGTTAACCCAGAGAGATACACCCGATGAGCGGTCCCACATAAACACCACATGGTTCCAGTCGTTATCGTTCCAGACCGGACCGGTTTTGACCGTATGCTGAAAATACCGGGCATCCTCGACATAGGCGGAAATAGTTCGGTCTCTGAATAATTCAACCTCGATCAACTGACGTTCCTTCCGTCCCCATGTCGTGGTTGTCTGCTCGAATAAAATGGTACGGGCGTCCTCATCTTGTGGTTTCGAGGATCCCTTTACCCAGAACGCAACCGCACCGAGCGCCGGGTGAAGCTTTCCCGCACCCCACATAAACGGTTCGTCATAGCCTCTGCCCTTGCTTCCCGAGTATGCTACATTGAAAATAACCGCGGTGACCATATCGAGGTCGAGTCCGCTCATGTTGTCGACGTCATATTTTAGGGGTACCGCTCCAAGATAAAGCGCTCTGCCAAACTGTCCCTCGATAAGGTCCCATTTACGGTCTTCGATGGTCTTAAGCCCGGTCTGTTCGATCCAGTCCTCGGCCAGCAGGCTCTGAATTGTGCCGAGGTTATCGAATGTAAGATGATACGTCACAGGGTTTTTGCCTTCAGCATACGCCGGTATGCAAACAATCAGAAGAAATAGAATAAAAGCTGATAATCGATACATGGTACCCTCCCGAATAATAAAAAATTATGTATGATGTTAAAAAATAGAATGGAATTGTGTCGAAAGCAACTAATTTGGAAAATTTTTGGGCTGTAAATTTCTGTTTTCGTAAATTTATGGTAGCGGGGAGAAAAGAATAAGTAGCAGGAGACTGATTTAGAGAAAGTTTTATGATGAATTAAAAAACTCTTGTATAATCATGGTTATCTGTGAAACGGGTATTCGGGCAGATTTTTTCTGATACCACTATAAACCTTCACATCACATAATTAATCTGGCGATCCCCCAAAAACCACGATAATGAAGTATATAACCTATTGTAAAATAAGGAGATAAAGTAAAAAAAGAGCTATGAAAAA
>JAFGMP010000341.1 GCA_016927495.1 Candidatus Latescibacterota bacterium
AATGTAATGACGAAGCAATCTTTTCGAAAAACAACAGAAAATTGATAGATTAATATGGAGACACTATGAAACGACGTAATTTTATAGCTCAGGGTGCGGCAGGCGCTGTCGGCCTTGGATTTACCGGATGTTCCGTTCTGAAAAGAAAAACAGCAGTTAAAACCGAATTATCACCGATGGCTTTTGAAAAAAAAGTACCGAAACCGGTTGGCACCATGCCCATGGGAGAGATCGGGAAAACGGGTATAAAGGTATCGAAGTTCGGATTCGGATCTCATATGCGTCAGGATATCGTAGAGTATGAAAAAGAACGTGAGTGGATGATCAGGGAAGCCTATGACCTCGGCGTTAATTTTTTCGATGTGTATGATTACGAGCAAAAGTGTTTTCAGTACGAACCTATGGGGCGGTTTCTTGCACCGATCATCAACGATGTGGTGATTTCCATTTCCATTCTGCCCTGGGAGGGAAGGACACTCGAGGAGGAATTCGAACATGATCTTAAACTGTTTCGCAGGGATTACATAGATATGGTGAGGATTCACAGCTATGCTCCCGAAGAATCAAACTGGTATCAGTGGGAGAAGCTGTTTAAATATAAGGAACAGGGCAAAATCCATGCTGTCGGGATCCCCATTCACTTTCTCGACCATCTTGAAAAACCGCTTGAGGAATATCCGCTGGACTATGTCATCTTTCCCTTTAACTATTACCATAACTGGACATGGCTGCACAAAGGGATGAAGCTCAGTAATTTTGACTCTCTCGTCCCAAAACTTCGGGCCAAAGGTGTCGGTGTCATTACCATGAAACCGTTTGCCGGTGACCACCTTATTACACCGTTCAGGAGAATGGCCGCCCAGTATGATGTAACCGGCGAGATCAATCTTGCCAAGGCAAGCCTGCGGTATGTCATTAATTCGGGAATGGATATCGATACCACGTTGGGTGGGATGTATTACCCGTATCATGTCTACGAAAATGTCGATGCTTATTTCAATCCCGAAATGACCGATGAGGAGCGAAAGGTCTTGAAAAAAATAAGGGAAAAGGCAAAGGTTGTCGCATATGACTTGCTGCCGGATCACTATAAATTTCTTGAGCGCTGGGCGCCGGACTCATGGGATGATTCCGACCTGTTTGAGAGGGTATAGAATATTTTTGTAACAAGGATTTTAGGGAATGGGCAAAAAAAAGCCTCTGTTGGTACAGAGGCCCTTGTGATTCAAGATATATGTAGAGGTTATGCCTGGCGAACATTCATAGCAACAGGGCCTTTTGCCCCTTCACCTACCTCATATTCAACCGCACTTCCTTCATCAAGATGCCGATAACCGTCCATTTGAATGCTTGAATGATGAACGAATAAATCTGTGCTGCCGTCATCCGGGGTGATAAAACCATATCCCTTTTGATCATTGAACCACTTTACCGTACCACGAGCCATGCCTACTCCTTAAAATTTCAGGTATCTTCTGTTACGGAAGAACCCAAATGCAACCCTCTTTTTTCCTTCGTATTAAATTAACCTCGAGGGACAAAAGGCAAATTTAAAAATTATTAGTTATATATTTAACAATATTTGCGAGAAAAAGTCAAGCATAATTTTTTTAAAAAAATTCATATTATTCACCAGTTATAAAATATATGGCGTTTTATTTATAATTACGATATTTAGAAAAAACTTATCATCAATCATCCTCCGGCAAAAATACCTTGACAGGTAACAGGTACAGGGATAAATTTATGAAAAATGAAGCTTTAACATTTTTCAATATTATCGATATTATATAAACAATTTCGTAAAACATCACATGAAAGAGAGGTTTCGTCATGAAAAAAGTGTTACCTGTTCTGGTTGTATGTATCTTGGTTCTTGCTTTTGGGTGTGACCATTCAACCCATGCCCCGGGAAGTGCTGCTTCCAAACAGGTTGATTATGAGGCGATAAAAGCGCAGTTGCAAAAGGAACAGCAGGAGTATGCCCAGGCATGGTGTAATAAAGACATGAATGCCATCAGCAGGATTTGGTCTCATGACGATGACATCACAATATGGGGACCTGCTGAACGTACCCGTATTCAGGGATGGGAAGGCCCTAATGGAGTGAAAGCATTTTATCAGTCCGGATTCGACGGCGCAAAGTCAATCGACTTTAAAATCTCAGATGTTCTTGTCAAAGTATCTAAAACAGGTACTGCTGCGGTTGTAACCTATTACATAGAAAATGATATGATTCTCAATGACGGCAGTAAAGTTAAAATGACTCCGCGTGTCACGGTCGTGCGAGAACTGGTCGATGGTGTTTGGAAAACAATTCACGGTGATGCGTCGTTCAGTATCGCTGAATTTAATGCGATGAAATAACGCTTTATTTGACTTAACATGCAGAAATTCCTCCTGTCCATATGGGGTATACCATGTAATTCAGGAGGAATTTTTTTATTGATATCACTTTATACCGGTTTTAATAGTGATTTCAAGAGGTGGATCTAAATTATAACTCCACTCTTCCAGCAGTTCGATCTTTAATTTGATTTCATCGACCGATATAATGTCGGGTGCCATGAGTGGAATTTTTATAGTTATATCTTTTCCCGCTGCAATGCGGGTAACTACAGCCGGATTTTGGAATGTGATACCTCCGGGAGATGATAGCGGAGTGACAACAGTATTAATGTTTTCCGCAGTTCCTTCCCCGATGTTAGTTACCGATAACTGAATAACACCTCTTTCACCGCTGTAAAGTATTTTTTTACCATAAAAATCGACAAATTCGGCTGTTGCCCGAAGTTTGGGAATGCTGGTTTTATTTTTTGAACGATTCAGTTCCTGAACGGCGGGCTCATATGAGGGATCAACTTCATGGGATATTTTAAAGTGTTCTCTGGCATCGAGTATATCGCCTTTTTTTTGTAACAGCTTTCCCATTTCATAATGTGTAGGCGCATTAAACGGATCAATTTCAAGGGCTTTCGTAAAATATTTCACCGCGGTTTCGGTATCGCCGGTATCATTGCAGAGAAGCGCTAAATTCCGATATGCATTACGGTTATTTGGATCGTATGAAATTGCTTTCGTGAAGAATTCTACCGCGCCGGCTGTGTCTCCTTTACCTTTACAGGACATCCCGATATAATTATAGATCTCCGGAGTGTCGGGATTCAATTCCTCCACTATAGAAAAACTTTCGATAGCTGCATCGAATTCACCCATATCATGTAAAACCTGACCGGCATTCAGATAAAGTGATATATTATCAGGATCTTCTCTGAATAATTTTCTGTAACAGTCGATAGCCTCTTGATAGCGATTCATATTATGGAGCACCCGTGCAAGGTTCAGGCAAGCTATATAATTCTCCGGTGAGAGTTCGACAGCTTTTACCAGATACTTTACTGCTTCTGTGAAATCTGAGGTTTCGATGAGAGCGAGTCCCGTAAAAATATATGCGTCAACATCCTCCGGATGTATTTCAACGGCTTTTTTAAAACAGACAATTGCATCCCTGAATGAATGGTTGTTATAGTATGATAAACCACAACTTTTGAGTGCTTGTATGTTGTTACGGTCACGCTCGATAACTTTTTTATAGCTGTTAATTGCCGAGAGGAAATCTCCGTTCAGGCGATATGATTCTCCAATGTCGAAATAAGCTTTCATATATGTATCCGGATCAAAATCAATTGCTTGTCTGTAATAAAATATGGCGGTATCGAATTCGTTTTTTCTGAAATAGGTTTTACCGATATTGTAATGCAGTTCACCATTGTCAGTTGCTAAAACAAGAGCTTTCATGTACTGTGCCAAAGCGGCATTGTAGTTGCCCTGCTCATAGTACTCATAACCCTTTTGCATGAAATTCTCAGGACGGTTTTGAGCAGCGGAAGACAGCGGAATTACTGTGAAAAATATTAAAAAAAGGGTTATCTTTCGGAAAAGTTTGTATTTTTTCATTTTCATAAAATCCATATTAGTGACCAAATATACTGTTTATACTTATATACTTCGGACTACACGAAATCCAACACTTTGTGACTTTACGTTATATTTTAATGAACTTCGGGCGGATGATCGGCACTTTTCACATTCAGATATATAACTGCCGCCTCTGAAAACATGTATAGATGTCACTGTATTGGGACCATGAGGATTGTTTTCAGGACTTATCTTATAATATCCGGCGGAATAATAGTCATTACACAATTCCCCAATATTACCATGCATGTCATAAAGCCCCCAGTTGTTCGATTCTTTTTCTCCGACGGGATGCAATAATTCTGAACTGTTGGTTAAATACCATCCGGTTTTATCAAGATCTTCCTCACTGTCACCGGTATTATATTCGCTAGTTGTACCCGCACGGCAGGCATATTCCCATTCCGCTTCCGTGGGTAACCGATAGCCGTTTTTGCTGTAATCGCAATTCATGGTTGTTTCGTCGTAACATGGATTAAGCCTGTAAAATTCACTAAGCCTGTTGCAAAATTCAATTGCTTCAAACCATGTAATATTACTTGCCGAAATTGTGTCATCAATTTTACTAAGAAAAGATTTTTCATCTTCCGATAATAAATATGACATAAGAGCTGTCCATTGTTTTACGGTAACTTCCGTAGCACTCATTTCGAATGCATCAAGATACACCGTATGAACAGGTTTTTCATCATTTTCGCCGTCTTCGGAACCCATTTCATATGTTCCTGCAGATATTGTAACATAACCATATTTTTTCATAATTATATTCACAGATATCGTCTGGTTGCCCGCTACATTTACACGGCCTGATTTTCCCTGATAGGTGATATTTAAATTGGAATCATATCCAACAACCTTAAATGCGAAATTCATACCTTCCTTGAATTTAAATGTTACGCTGGCTATTTTATTAATTATTTCAATCTCCTGTTTGCCTGAAAATTCATTTCCATATTTATAAAGATAGATAAATGCATATGATGTTATATTCTCCGGTGAAGCTGCTTTTTCCTGTCCGGCTCCGGGAAAAATGCAGTTGATTTCAACAGTACCTTCCTGCTCTGAAATTTCTTCTTCTTTCAAAGGATTTTTCTTGCTGCAGGATATACTTAAGACGGTAAATAACAGTATCATCTTTATACATATTATGCGCAAACCATAGTTCCTCATGTTCAAAAATCGCTGCTATTCCGGAAATTCAACATTTATTTGTATTAAACCATATGATATTTCAACCGGTAGTGTTTCCATTGTACTTTTCCCTCCTCCTCCGCCACCCATAGCGGCTATTGCGCTTCCGGTAAGAGCGATCCCGGCAAGAATGAGCCATTTATTTATCGGTTCACCCGGTTCTTTTGTCGCTTCGAGCATAAAAACTATATTACCTGACAATTGTTTGACATCGCTAAAAACTTCCCACTCAATTTTCTTACTTTCACCGGGACTTACTCCTTTGCCAACATCACCTTTTAGGGATACCGGTTTGATGTCAAACGTTTTGCCGCCATCGAGGGATACCTGTACAGCTACAGTGAATGTCCCTTTTCCCGTGAGTTGGTAGTGGATCATTATTTTTTCATCCGGTGTGACAAAGCATCTGATGTTTCCTATTGTCGATGCATATGTCGGCGACGGGAACTCCATTACAAAAATCAGAAAGACGGATATATACTTTTTCCAGGATGTTCGTATCATTGTTTGTCCTCAAAAAGTAAAAAATCAGAACTACTTTTGAATTGCGGAAATTGTTGTTCACCATTGAATATACGCCTGGAGTAAAATGGTACACCGGTTTCCACGTCTATAAGTTGTGAGAATAACAAGCCGGCAGATATTGATGATTTGCCCTGTTCAATCAATGCATTTATCGATTCAAGAAAAACGTACGTAAACAGACCATGCATCGTTTCGTGAAAACGATTTGCCGTTTCATTATACGAGGAAGCAAAAAAAATAGCCGATTTATCAGGAATATTAATGATATCTGTAAGCTTCGTAACCGTTTTTAAAGAATCGGCTGCGCTTTTAAAACTCGAATCAAAAACAACAGTGACCGACCGTGCCGATAATTCGGCAAGCCTGTTTAACATAAGGTCTACGGAATAACCTTTTGCTGCAATATTTTCAGCGCCGTATCCGCAGTCGACAGGTATAATATAAAGTGAATTTGACTCCACAGCATGAACACCATAACCGCTGTAATAAATAAATATATCGGATGTATCAGGTTTAACAATGTTGAGAAGTTCTCCCGGTTTTTTATCATCGCCGAACATTTCACGAAAGATTTCATATCGCGCATTCCGGTAAGCAAAAATATTATCCGGATTATATCCGAAAGGTTGTATGAGATATTCTTTTACCGCTTTTATATCATTGATTGCATATTCGCAAGTTCCGTAGGTTGAAGGATCGTAATCCCGGTTTCCGATAAGCACCGCAACTGCATATGGATTGGTGACACCTTTCGGTGATTTGTTGTTCTCAAGTGAGAAACAGCGCCGTGAGGTTTTTATGGAAGTTGGTTCCGGTGATTGAGTCGAATTTTCCGATCTGCATGACAGATCGATGTTTGTAATGGTCGGAAATCGGCCGTATTTTTCTCTCATAACCAGTTGAAGAGGTATTGTATCATCGGATAGTTCTTTTGTCGCTGTCAGTTTGAACGATATTAGTTTTGTTTCTCCTGGTACAATATGGCCGATACATGCTTTTCTCTGAATAACTAAGTTTGTTGGTATTTCACCGTCTATATATCCTGTGACATCATATGCTTTTCCCCCTCCGATGTTGGATACCTGCGCAACAATTTCCGCATCCTGGCCTGCATCCATGAACCGGTCATCGTCATTGAAACTGGTTGTCAGGGTCAATGATGATTTCTGGTAAAACAAATTAACATAAAGCGGTGCGCTTTTGCTGAAAATCACATCAGCATAAACTGATACACTGAATAAAAGCGCTATGGTAGCGAACCAAATATTTATAAAACGTATCATTTTCATTTAGGAATCGGTTAATAGAAAATCCGTTAATAAAAATATGACATGCTGCCTATTCTCTTTATATAGGTAAATTTACTAAAGTAAAAAATTTTTGGCAAGTAAAATTTTGTAAAAATACTATTGTTTCCTTTTTTCTCCTCAACGTACTATATTTTTTACTTCGAAAATGATCGATTTATTTTTTACCGGTTGTCCCTGCGTTTGAATTGCATAGGTATGTTGCGCTGATTGTAGTATTTCCTGATGAGTGAACAGACTATCATTTGCAGTCCAATTATGTGTGATTACAATATTTTCAGGTTCCGGGACAGGTACGTTTTGTTCCGGTTCGTAGTGGGCGTAGATTTTCAGACCGTTCAATGATGCTCTTTTAGTCCGGTTCAATTCAAATTTCACGTAGCATTTTTCGCAATGTTCAGCAGGATAAGCCTCTACTGTTTTATCATATCTCCAATGTTCGCCATATTTTTCTTTTACTCCCCCAAGATGCTGCCAACCGTTATCCAATTCTTCTGCATCGGTCTTCCAGAGAAGTTGCCATGTCTCAGGTTTTTCGACGGCATAATATATGCTGAATGCATCATTGCCCCCTGATCCGGGTTCATGACTGAACGAACCGGTGATACTTAACCGTTGTATGGTACCTTTACCTGGGGGATCTATTTCATAAACAATTGAACCATGTTGACCTTCCGGTGGTGTAAGGCGATTAGTAAATCGAGGATTATATTCAAGATTATCGATGCTATAACATCGGGACTTGACCGCTTCGAACGAGGTAAAATCCGGATCGATGCAGAGTCTTTCGGATGGTTCTGATAACTCCACAGTGAATCTGTTGGTGCTGGAATTCAATCCCGGAAGAAGAAGAGGGGAATAAAAAAGGCTGTTTTTCAGTTCGAGATTTCCGAAACAGATATTTTCAACATTCTTTGTTTCCAACTCAACTTTAATAAGGTATTCATAACGACCCTCGACATATAATGTAAAATCAAGGTCGGCAGAGTGATTTCCGAGTAAATTATCATCCCAAATATTAATCCACGAAACTCCGTTGTCAGTTGAAACAAAAATACGGGCTTTTTCTTTCTCGCTTTTACGGTAAAAGTCTGCTGAAAATAATGCACCACCTTCGGAATCTCCGTCAACATCGAGACGATTGGGATGCCCCACCAGAAGGTAGGGGCTTCTGATATGGAAACAAACATGTGATATTCCCGGTTTGCCGGGATAAATCTTCCCTTGAACAAGCCGGTAATTTTCACCGTGATACAAACCATCCAGAAAATTGATTTCGCTGCTTTCCCAGTCGGGTTTATATATAAGTATTCCGTTGGCATAAGTATTTTTTGGATTTCGGGGATCATGAGGGCCGAGACTTACCCAACGCTGTGTCTTGTCACGGTTCCACCTTCTGTAAAGGGCGGAGGTACAGTACCACTTGCCTTCGTTATCCCAGTAACGGATCACTTTTTCACCTCGGCGTAGTGAAAAATCGATTGTATGTCCCTGTGAATCGATAGGGTGATAGTAGATGAGTTCATCGGTAGTGAATGCTTCAAACCAGTTTTTTAATACCCATTCTTTCGATTCCCATGGCCAGAATATTCCCCCGAAATGGTCAAAAGCGAAAAAAGGATCGGAAGGATTTGGCTGATCCATTATGTACCAATGAGGATTTTGTATTATTTCATGCAGACATGCAATGGATTTACCGTCAGGTTTTACATAATATGCCTGACAATCGTATGTCGCGTCAAAAAGGTGCCAGGCATTGTCGTACCAGGCTTCCATAACTTTGTGTTTCATAGGAAATCCTCGGGTTCGCGCCGGAATACCCGCCTCCATCGCCATGTTGGCAAGAATATCCGCCACCTGATAGCAGATTATGGTACCGTAGACGTTGAATGCCTTGATAGGATCATGAACAACTCCGAATTCGGAATCAGCCTCACGGCCATCACGGGCTTCGCACCAGTGATAAAAAGGACAGCCCGTTATAAATGACCAGAGGGCAATCATTTTATCCCGGTCGGTTTCGCAGTCTTTGGTAAGCGAATTGACGAGGTTTTTCAACTCGGTTGTATCGATGCCTGATTCGGCAATGATCTTTATATTGCGACTTTCGGAATGTGAATGTGTCATTATAACAAAGACGGAAAAGAGTAACATAAATCGAAGTTTAAACATAAATTACCTCTTTTTTTCGTATTGGCTTTGCATCATTAAATTATGAGTTATGAAGTTGAAAAGTCAAGAAATCTTAATGTTGAATGATGTATATGATATTCGAAGAGTTCAAAAGCGGTACATAATAATAATTATTTATAAATAGTATCTGTTGCCATGGTTTGAGTTGATTTCGATTTTCAGTTGTATTTTTTATCAAGATTCATTGACATGAGGAATATGCGGGCAAATTAATACAGAAAAGACTTGCAAAAGAACCTGGAAAAGGTAATATACATTAATAAATTAAGCGTTCTTAATAATTAATATGCTTACGCGGTTAGATCAGGAAAACAAGGCTATGAAGCCTATCGCATCCAATGCGCACACTTAAACGGAGGTACCAAGGTCATGATAAGACTGTCCCGTTATTCAGTACAGTTTGTGATTTTTTTCTGTATATGGATCGCCACCATAAACGCCGAATCACGTGAGGAGTACATCAGGGCAAATTACACCAAATTCGAGTACCGTATTCCAATGCGTGATGGTGTCAGACTTTTCACCGCCGTATACATACCCACCGATACTTCGAAAAGTTATCCTATTCTCATGGTGCGTACCCCTTACAGCGTTGGTCCTTATGACGCTGACCGGTATAAATCGGGATTGGGACCATCCGAAGCATATGAGAAAGAGGGCTTCATCTTTGTTTTTCAGGATGTTCGCGGCCAGTTCATGTCCGAGGGGAAATTTGTCAACATGACTCCGCATGTTCCTGTAAAAAAGGGCGGCGGTCCCGTCACGAACGAAAGCACCGACACCTACGATACCATAGATTGGCTTCTCGCTCATATCAAGAACCACAGCGGCTGTGTCGGTATGTGGGGTATTTCCTATCCGGGATTTTTCGCTCAGGCAGGAGCAATTGACTCACACCCGGCCCTCAAGGCAGTTTCACCCCAGGCTCCGGTTTCCAACCTTTGGGGGGACGATTCATTCCATAACGGGGCATTCTATCTGACCCATAACTTCAGGTTCTTCGGAGGTTTCGGCAGAAAACATGAGGGATTGGTTACCGAAATGCCCGAACGTCCCAAATACCTTGAACCGCCCGATGCCTACCGTTTTTTTCTTGACCTCGGATCGCTGAAGAATGCTAATCCCCAATATTTCCATAATGATATAGAGTTCTGGGACGAGGTTATCGAACACCCCAATTATGATGACTACTGGAAAGCAAAAAATATTATTCCCCATCTCAGAAACATCACCGCTGCGGTCATGATGGTTGGGGGATGGTACGACTGTGAAGATTTGTATGGCCCCCTGAAAAGTTATCGGTCGATCGAAGATAATAATCCCGGTATTCACAATGTACTCGTTATGGGCCCCTGGCGCCATGGCGGATGGGCAGGCACAGACGGCTCGTCTCTCGGTGATGCCGAATTCGGATTCGCCACCTCGGCATACTACAACGATCATATCCTTTTGCCGTTCTTCAAGCATTTTCTTGTGGAACATGATAGTACGAATTACACCTTCCCTGAGGCCATGATGTTCGAGACCGGCGCCAATCGGTGGCGTTCATTCGATGCCTGGCCGCCACTGACATGTGAAACACGGCGCCTCTATCCCGGTCCCGGAGGCACACTATCGTTTTCTATGCCATCGGGAGGGAAGAACGCATGTGATTCCTACATCAGCGATCCACGGAAACCTGTTCCGTTTACATCCGATCTCTCCGCTCGCCGCCGTCCCCGTTTTTTGGCTGAGGATCAGCGATTCACCGCCAACCGTCCCGATGTGCTTGTGTATCAGACCGAACCGCTGGAGGAGGATATTACGCTGGCAGGGCCGCTCATGGTAAACTTTTTTGTCTCAACAACAGGTACCGACTCGGACTGGATCGTGAAAATGATTGATGTTTATCCCGACAGCTTACCGGGCTATACTCCCAAAGTCGACGAGCACGATATACGCGGTCAGCAGCTTCTTGTGCGCACCGAGGTTTTGCGGGGACGTTTCCGGGAAAGTCTGGAGAAACCGAAACCATTTAAACCGGGAGAAATCACAGAACTGTCATTCGAACTGTTGGATGTGCTCCATACTTTCAAACGCGGACACCGAATAATGGTGCATGTTCAGAGTTCATGGTTCCCGATGGTGGATATGAATCCTCAAACCTTTGTTCCGAACATCTTCAAAGCCGATAAAGAGGATTTTGTGACGGTTACCAACTCCGTGTACCGTTCAAAGGAGCACAGCAGTCACATAGAGGTAGGAGTTCTGCCCGGCGAACGGTAGCGTAGTCGTTGCCGGAAAACGGCAGTCATAACATCAGCAATGGATAAATTAATATTATTAAATAATAATATTAATATGCAGAATTATGTTTTGGCAAAAATAATAATCTGATAGGGATTAACAAAAAAATAAGGATATAAATGTATATATACCAGCAGGAAAACCGATATTTCGCTCAGATTGCTGATGGTATGGAGCAATTGGGCGTTGAGGAATTACATGAACTGGGCGCTCAGGAAATGAAGACTGCATACAGGGGAATTTATTTTGTAACTGACAGGAATGGTCTGTACAGAATCAATTATATGTCACGCCTGTTGACCAAAATTTATGCGGCAATCAGGATTTTTTCTTGCCACAGTGATAAATATTTATACCGTAACGCTTTAGCTATTGACTGGAAAGAATTCTTTTCAGTAAATAACACATTTGCTGTTACCGCTACAGTTTCACACAGTAAAATAAAACATTCCAAATTTGCAGCTCTTCGCCTGAAAGATGCAATCGTGGATTATTTTCGCAAACATTTCGGAAAAAGGCCGGATGTCGATACAACAATTCCTGATATCCGGATAGATTTACATATTGAAAATAATCGTGCGGTCATCAGTATCGATACATCAGGAGGTTCGCTGCACCGCCGCGGATACCGTAAAGTTTCGGTTGATGCTCCTATGCAGGAAACTGTGGCGGCAGCAATTATCCGGTTGTCGGACTGGGATGGCAGTCAGCCGTTGTATGATCCCATGTGCGGTTCGGGAACTCTTTTGTGTGAAGCGTTCATGCAATATTGCCGCATTCCCGCCGGAATTCACCGTGACAAATTCGGCTTCGAATATCTCCCCGATTTTGATAAAGCGTTATGGAAAACGGTGAAGACAGATGCCGGGAATTATATGAGAGAAATACCTTTGGGTATAATTTCGGGCAGCGATATATCCCGTGAAGCCGTTAATGCCGCTAAACTCAATCTCGGCCGTTTACCGCACGGTGGAAGTGTCTGCGTAAAAGTTACGGATTTCCAAAAAATTTCATCGCTGGAAAATTCAATTATAGTATGTAATCCTCCCTATGGGATACGTATGGGAGAAAAAGAAAACATCGGTGAGTTTTATCATGAATTCGGAGAATTTCTGAAACATAAGTGTAAAGGATCGAATGCATTTATTTATTTCGGGGATCGAAGCCTTATCAAGCATTTCGCGTTAAGAGCTTCATGGAAAAAACCTTTGAAAAACGGCGGTCTCGATGGTCAATTAGCGAAATTTGAATTATATTGATTGTTTATATGGTCTTAAACATGCTTCATAATCTAAAATAAGGGGGGCTGTATGGATCGCAGGACTTTCATGGAAAGCGGTGTAATCACCGGTGGAGGATTTCTTATTATGAAGTCTCTTACAACGAAAAAAAGTTATGCTAAAAATGATGAAATAATCATCGCTGTTGTGGGGATCAACGGGCAGGGTAAAAGCCATTACCGGTGTTTTAATGCTGTACCCGGAGTACGGGTAAAAACCATATGTGATGTTGACGAACGGTTGTTTTCCGAAACTGAAAAATTTGCGCAAAGT
>JAFGMP010000342.1 GCA_016927495.1 Candidatus Latescibacterota bacterium
CCCTGACACGCTCGATACAATGAGTCTTTGCATGCTGAACTGCATCGCAAACAACTCAAAACCGGCGTTTCCGGATGGACACTAATTGGATAACCGGATAAGCTATGAAAACTATATCAATAGGAATTATGGGATGCTCCGAATTTGCCGGGCGGGCAATGATACCTGCGATGGCAGAAATCCCAGAAATAGAGATAAAAGGAATTGCAAGCAGAAATTTAGAAAAAGCCGAAATATTCGCAAGTAGGTTTAACACCAACGCTTATGAAGGTTATGAAAAACTGTTAAGCAACAATAACATCGACGCCATTTACATGCCCCTTCCCGTCGGATTGCATGGTGAATGGATAACTCGCACTTTAGAAGCGGGTAAACACATTTTGGTGGAAAAATCCTTTGCTCCTGACTTGCTGACGGCAGAGCAATTAACTGAATTTGCTCGCTCAAAGAATCTTCTCATTATTGAAAATTTCCTATTTCCTCACCATTCTCAATCCAAATGGATAACTGATAAGTTAAATGAAGGAGTTCTTGGCGAAGTGAAGTTATTTCGCAGCAACTTTTCCATTCCCAAGCTAAGTCCTGGTAACATTCGTTACAACTCTTCATTAGGGGGTGGGGCACTCCTCGATTTGGGAGCCTATCTTGTTAAATTCGCAAGATATTTTCTTGGGAACAAACTTGAAATGATAGGCGCGACTCTTGAATACGACAGCGATACCGAAGTTGATATGGCGGGAACAGCCGCATTCACCAACAGACGAGGCAAGGTCGCTCAGGTTGCCTTTAATCTGGATTCATACTACCAGAACAATTGGGAATTTATTGGAAGCAAAGGTAAAATGGTCACACAAAGGGCATACACTCCACCGCCTGGATTTGCCCCAACGGTTCGTATCGAACAGCAGAATCATCGAGAAGAATTCATTCTGAAAGCGGACAATCACTACGTAAATAAACTGCGTTTCTTCGTAAGGGAGATTCTAAAACAAAATGACTTTACCCCCCACTGGAGTGAACTGACACAGCAGGCATACTATATCGACATGATTAAGAAAGGAGCATACCGGTCATGAAGAAACAAATTTGGGTCACCCAGCCAACACTTGCACCACTTTCTGAAGTGATCCCTTATCTTGAAAGCATATGGGAAACAGGGGTGATGACTCACAACGGTCCTCTGATGCAGCAGCTTGAAAGTAACTTATGCTCATATCTTAATGTTTCCAACATGGTCTGTGTCGCTAACGGTACGTGTGCGATGCAGATTGCGATCCGTGCGCTTGATCTTACGGGAGAAATAATTACGACACCTTTCACATTTATAGCAACTGCAAACATCATAACATGGGAACGATGCAGACCAGTTTTTGTGGATATTAACCCCGATACGTGGACCATCGACCCGCACAAAATTGAAGAAGCAATAACAGAAAACACTTCTGCTATTTTACCTGTTCATGTTTTCAGTGCTCCCTGTGATGTCGAGCTTATCGAGAAAATTGCGGAAAAGCATCAATTGAAAGTTGTATACGACGCAGCGCATGCAATGGCTGTTAAATATAAAGGGCATTCGGTGTTGAGTTATGGTGACATTTCATGCGTTAGCTTTCATGCAACGAAGTTGTTCAATACCGCAGAAGGGGGGGGCTGCGTAGCGAAAGACCCAGATGTATCGGAACGATTGCGAAGGCTCAGGTTTTTCGGATTTAATGATAATAAAGATATCGTCGATGACGGCATGAACGCGAAAATGACTGAAGTCAATGCCGCACTTGGACTTGCAAATCTCCGACACATTGATGAGACAATTCGAGTCAGGAAATACAAATATAATTTGTATCTTCAGTTGCTTTCAGAACTTCCGTTCCTTACATTTCAGAAAATAAATCCTGAATCATATAATTATAGTTATATGCCTGTATTGTTTGATAGTGAAGAAATCTTGCTTGAGGTATCAAAGAGTTTAATTGAATACGGAATAATGCCACGGCGTTATTTTTATCCTTCGCTTAGCAGTGTTCAATTATTCCAACCATTACGGTCATTACCTATCGCAGAACGAGTAAGTAAATGCATTCTCTGTCTGCCCTTATATACCACTCTATCTGATGAAGATATCGAGATGATTTGTGAACTGATAAAGAAATGTGTATAGACATCTCATCGAAAGGTATTTTCAATTAAGCTATTACACATCTTTCAGACCCCGCTTTAGTGACCAGCATATTCAAAGAAACTCCCATTTTGCACAAAATGCGGAATCTTGATCTTATCATAATAAACGGGGTTGATGGGTACAACTGAAAGGAGGCGCATAAGAATGCGACTTGTAATAATGCAACCATATCTTTTTCCATATATCGGTTATTTTCAACTACTTAAATCATGTGATAAATTTATCTTTTACGACGATGTAAATTTTATCAAAGGTGGTTGGATAAACAGAAATAGGATTCTTGTTAACGGAAAAGATCACATGTTTTCAGTCCCACTGAAGAATATCAGCTCATATAATCTTATCAATCAGACAGAAATTAATAAAAACCAGTATACCGGTTGGTATTCCAAATTTTTAAAGACGGTCGAACAAAACTACAAGAAAGCCCCTTATTTTTATGAAACAATCACTATCATTACGGAAGTCCTCGACGAACCACCGGAATATATTTCTGATTTAGCATCAAAAAGTATTATCACCGTTGCATCATACCTAAAACTGCCGATTGATTTTGTTACGTCATCCACTATCTATAATAATTCACATTTGAGGGCAGCTGAACGCGTCCTTGACATTTGCACGAAAGAATCGGCATCGATTTATATCAACACAATTGCCGGTAAAGAATTATATACAGAGGAAGAATTTAGCAGGAACAGCATGCATTTGAAGTTCCTCAAGACAGGAGATATTACTTACAAACAATTCAACAATGAATTCATTCCGTGGCTTTCCATCATCGACTTGATGATGTTTAATCCAATTAAAGTTATTCATCAGTTTCTTGACAGGTATGAATTACTATGAGGCCGATTGGTGGTTTCTTCGAGCTGGAAAATATCCGAAAACGGAGAAAAACATTTCTGCATGATGATGCACTCGCCTTGAGTAGTGGAAGAGCAAGTCTCAATCTTATTCTCCAACGTGTGTCACCTTCACGAGTCTATCTACCCTTTTATACATGCGATGCTTTGCTTGAACCACTGATACTCAACAAGATCCCCTATGTTTTCTATTCCCTGACTACGGCACTCGAACCGGCACAGGAAATTTCGCTGAAAAGAAATGAATCTTTCATATATATTAACTATTTTGGCCTTAAAACTGATTGCATCAAGAAGCTGATAACGATACATGGTGAAAGATTGATAGTCGATAACACACAGGCATTTTTTGAAGGCAAATACCAAAACATTTTTTCCTTTAATTCCGCTCGAAAAGTATTTGGTGTACCTGACGGAAGTTTCCTCTACTCTCCACAACCGATCAATCGGACATTTACTGAAAATACCGCAATTTCAACTAATCATTTAATCAATCGAACGCTTGGTTTACTGGACACGGCCTACAGAGAATTCACAGAGTATGAAAAAAGCATAACGTGCGAAATCAGACAAATATCAAATACATCGCGGAACATACTCGAAACCATAGATTACGATCGAATTTCACAAATCAGGAGGAATAACTTTACCTTTTTTGCCGAACATTTCGACGCAGTCAACACCTTTTCGTATCACCTGACGGAGACTGCTGTACCATTCTGCTACCCACTCATCCCGGAATGTACGATTGACAAAACATTATTTCATAACAGGAATATATTCGTGCCTACACTCTGGAAAGATGTGCTGCAAAGGGGTAACGAAGATTTTTCGCTCGAGAAAAGTATAAGCAGTAGGTTATTACCCCTGCCCATCGATCACAGATATTCAGTTAGTGACCTGCAGCCGGTTGTCGAAACAGTTACTAAGTGTATCCAATCGGCTAAATCAGATTAAACAACTCAACTTTCGGGATTAATAAATAAGAGGCGCGATATGGTTTAACACATTGATATAATGGCAAATAATACTTGATGAGCCCAGTC
>JAFGMP010000045.1 GCA_016927495.1 Candidatus Latescibacterota bacterium
ACAGTTTGTGGGTAAATCATCAGCCGATAATATTTCGCTTACGGGGGACGGTGGTAGTATCGATGCCATTACCGAAGCTACAATAACATCAAAAGGAGTCACTGAATCAATCGATCAGGGTCTCAAAAAACTCATGGAGATAGTTAAAGATTCCGACCGATAAATTTTGTTTATCAGTAATGGTTGATAGCGCTAAGACTTACTATTCAGTTTTGCGGCAAACCTGATAAACCGATTGTATTAACCTGCAGGCTGTTTCAGTAATATGCCTGTGCGGAATAGACTCCTGGATAGTCCTCTTGTAGTTTGTCAGCACAAGAAACCGCATCGCTCTCGTCAATAAAAATACCTATCAGCGACGATCCGCTTCCGGTCAATAATGACGCATTGGCACCCGCATCAAGCAATTGCTGTTTAATACGGGCCAAAACCGGGTATTCCCTGAAAACTGTCGGTTCGAAATCATTTATCAGTGATGCGAGAAACTCATCGCTGGTAATCGTACCATTTATCAGTTTTTGCGTCATGGCACGGTACTGTTCGATATTTTCCCCATAATCTGTAAGATTTCTATATGCCCATGCAGTCGATACCTCGAAGTCCGGATATACAATGACATACGTGAAATCGAACGGCCATTTTACCTCCCGTATCATTTCACCCCTGCCGCTGACAACAGCGGTGCCACCTTTTATCTGAAACGGAATATCGGAGCCTAATTCCGCAGCAATATCTTTCAATTCCCTGTCGCTGATTTTTAATCCATAATAACTTCTCAGTCCCCGTAACGCAGCAGCAGCATCGGAGGAACCTCCGGCTAAACCCGCACCAATCGGGATGTTTTTTTCAAGCGAAAAGTATAATCTTTCATCGATGTCATATCTGGTACAGAATAATTCCTCAGCTCTGATAACAAGATTATCCGTATCGGCAGGAATAGCGCTGACATTACACACCAATCGTTCTTTACCCGTATTTTGAATACTTAGTTCATCACATATACCGACTGTTTGAAAAACAGAAAGTATCTCATGATACCCATCAATCCTTTTATCGGTAATTCGAAGTCCGAGATTAATTTTTGCCGGAGCACTTTCGTTTATTATCACAAAACAACCTCTTTTAAAAAAGGTGAGGTGAAATAATATAACAGGAAACAGGAAAAATGAATAACGAAGTAATTATAAAATAATATCAATAACAAAACATAAACTATTTTTAACTCATAAGAGATATCAGATTTGATCTTAAGTCAGCAGGAGACAGATTACGGATTAATTTCCCGTCCAATGCAATGGAAATTTGCCGAGTTTCCTCACTGACGACAACGACCACAGCATCAGTCTCTTCCGTTACCCCCAAAGCCGCTCGGTGACGTGATCCGAGTGCACGGTCAATCATCCGCGTTTCCGACACCGGCAAAAGACAATTGGCGGCAGCAATACGTTCTCCCCTGATTACTACGGCAAGATCATGCAGCGGAGAGCCGGGAGTAAATATGGTAACAAGAAGCTGATATGAAACTTCGGCATTCAGCAATTTCCCCGTATCCACTATAACACCGAGCTGAGTATCACGAGTCATCACCATCAGAGCCCCGAAATTCTTTTCGGCGAGCAGCCGTGCAGCGGTAACCACCTCGTCGATAACTTTATGACCTGTGGGACGGTAAAATATACTTACAGCCCGCCACTGCCCAATCTGGATCAACAGTCTCCTGAGTTCAGGAGCGAAAATAACCACAATTCCGATCAACCATACACTACCGAAGAATTTCAGCAGAGCGTTCAGCGTTTTGAGTTGTGCCCAGTCCGATAAAAAAGATGCAACAAGGAGAATCATAAGTCCGGAAATAAGCTGCATCGCCCTGGTATCTTTGATTCTCAGAAAAACACTATAAAAAATAACAGACACCAGTGTTACATCAAGGATATCAATCAATTTAATCGGGAAAAAACCAATTTTTATGAGTTCCATCTCTATCCTCTGATTGCGGCCGCAACATCACATACCTGTCGTATTGCTTTGATATCATGAACGCGGTGAATTTCCACACCTTGGACAACACAGTGAGCTGTTATTGCGGCAGTCCCCCATAATCTTTCCTCTACGGGTGCGCCGGTCACAGCGCCAATCAAACTTTTACGTGAAGCTCCTACCAATATGGCGCACCCTGTCTCATGAAATCGTTTTATTTGCCGTAAGATTGACAGGTTATGCTCGATCAATTTTCCGAATCCAATTCCCGGATCAACAATTATCCTGTCCTGTAGAATACCCTTCGAAACTGCAAAATCGACACGTTTTTTTAAAAAATCAAGTATTTCTTCGATAACATTACCATAATATGGATTTTTTTGCATTGTTCCCGGCGTTCCCTGCATGTGCATTAGAACAACAGATGCACCCGAAAATTCAATAATATTAACCATATCCGGGTCAAACCTAAGGGCTGATATATCATTCACAACAGAAGCCCCCGCTTTAAGAGCTGCTTCAGCAACTTTGGATTTGTAGGTGTCTATGGATACAGGTACGGATATAGATCCTGATATTGCTTCAATAACCGGTATAACACGCGAAAGTTCTTCATCTTCGGAAATCTGTTCGGCGCCGGGTCTGCTCGATTCGCCGCCAATATCGATAATATCGGCACCGGATTCAACCATGTCGTAAACTGTGTTCACCGCTGAATTTGTATCCGGAAACCGGCTACCTCCATAAAAAGAATCGGGGGTGATATTGAGGATTCCCATCACTAGCGGCCGGTCACCTTCATATACTTTCGCACCGAGTCTGAACTGCATGATATCCTTTAGATGATGCTAAAAAAAAATTGTAAAAATGTATCTTCACAAATAATTCTGATGATTTCAATTTCAAAGCGATTGTCAAATCATGAATTCAAGGTTATACAGAATGGACAATACACTCATCTGTGCATTTCAGGTATAAAAGCTCCCCTCGGGAGGAGCTTCATTATAGATGTGCTTTTACATTTTTTAGTGATTTTGCATAATTAAGTTATATGCTTCTGCACGTGACGGGGCCTGCCGCATCATCCCGCGAATTGCCGAGGTAAGAATCTTAGAACCCGGTTTTTTTACACCACGGATAGTCATGCACATATGCTCTGCCTCAAGAACAATCATTATGCCCTTGGGTTTGATCGCCTCGATGATAAAATCTGCAATATCAGTGGTCATTCGTTCCTGGAGTTGCGGTCGTTTTGCCAAAGTCTCAATTACACGAACCAAAGATGAAAATCCCACAATTCTGTTTGAATCCGGAATATATGCTATATGTGCATGACCAAAAAACGGGAGGAGGTGATGTTCGCACATGGAAACAAAAGATAGATCACGAAGTATAATCATCTCATCGTGATTTTTCGTATTAAAAACCCGAATTTCTTTTTGAGGATCTTTATGTATACCGGAAAAAAATTCATCATAAAAATCAGCGACTCGTTCCGGAGTCCGTAAAAGCCCCTCACGTTCCGGATCTTCACCAATTCCTTCAAGTATAAGTGTAACACCTTTTTTGATTTTTTCTAAATCCATGTATTATATCCGTATTCCAATTCCCCCGATATTTCTTTGAAAAATCCCGAAAAAGGTAAATCCTCAAACCGGATTATTTAATTTTACGAATTTTTTGGGCCGGAGCTTTTTTAATAACTCTACGTCTTCCACCGGTTTTCATACGAATCATTCTTGTCCGGCGAGCCTTAATAACATCATCTTTTTGGTTCTCGGAATCATCTGCCTTTTTATCTGAATCATTGGTTTTTTTATTTTCTTTGTACACGTCATTGTGGTTTTTTTTCTGTATGGACGCTTTTTCATCAACAATACCGGTTTGCTGCATATTTACCGGAACATTTTTATCCGCACCTGTAGTTTGAGAAGCCATATCAGTCGTTGAATTATCTGTTTCGTTTCTTGGCCGTGAGCGATCCGAAGATTGTTTATTTCTCGATTTTTGTGAAGGTCTTCTTCGCCGATTCATATTTTGCTTTTTTGAACCACTTAAATGTGAATTTAAAATACGATCGATTTCATCTCCGGCTAACACTTCACGTTTTAATAGTTCGGCAGTCAGAACTTCAAGTTTACTCGTATGTTCGAGTATAATCGATTCAGCCTGTTGCTGTGCTGTTTCCACAATTCTTCGGATTTCCTGATCAATGGCAACGGAAGTTTCTTCTGAAAAATCTTTATGTGTGGCAATTTCCCTGCCCAGGAATATCTCATTTTCTTTTTTCCCAAATGTCAGAGGGCCGAGTCGTCTGCTCATTCCCCATTCACATACCATTTTACGGGCCATAGTAGTTGCCTGTTCTATGTCGTTCGAGGCCCCGTTGGTTATATCGCCTATTCTTACAATTTCAGCGGCCCGTCCACCGAGTAATACGGTTAATTTACCCATGCAGTAATTGTATGACCAGTTATGACGCTCATCCTGAGGAAGGAAATGAGTTAAACCGAGCGCTCTCCCGCGGGCAACAATCGACACCTTATGGACAGGATCGGACTGGGGAACAAATTTTGACACAAGTACATGACCTGCTTCATGATAGGCGGTAAGCCGCTTTTCTTCATCAGTAATCACAAGCGATTTTCTCGCCGATCCCATCATCGTTTTGTCTTTTGCCTCTTCAAAATCAACCATAGTGACTTCATTTCTGTCGAGACGTGCGGCAAGAAGCGCTGCTTCATTCACAACATTTGCTAGATCGGCTCCGGTCATTCCCGGTGTCCCCTTAGCAATGCTCGCCATGTCCACTTTGGAATCAACTTTAATGTTCTTCATATGTACTTTGAGAATCATTTCACGTGCTTTAACATCAGGCCAGTCAACGACGATCTGACGATCAAACCTGCCTGGCCGTAGAAGCGCAGGATCAAGCACATCGGGACGGTTGGTCGCGGCAAGAAGAATCACACCCTCATTTGATTCAAATCCATCCATTTCAACAAGAAGCTGATTCAGGGTTTGTTCACGTTCATCATGTCCGCCACCGATTCCGGCTCCACGCTGTCTTCCGACTGCATCGATCTCGTCGATAAAAATAATACACGGAGCACTACTTTTACCCTGTTCGAACAGATCACGAACCCGTGAAGCGCCAACTCCGACGAACATCTCAACAAAATCCGAACCACTCATGCTGAAAAAAGGAACTTCTGCTTCCCCTGCAACAGCGCGGGCAAGCAGTGTTTTTCCTGTACCCGGAGGTCCGATAAGCAGAGCACCTTTGGGAATTTTCCCTCCGAGACGCTGAAATTTACCCGGATCTTTTAGAAATTCGATGACTTCCTGAAGCTCAACTTTTGCTTCATCAACACCGGCTACATCCGCAAAGGTGACTTTATGATGATTCTCAGCCATCAGCTTCGCTTTTGATTTCCCAAATGTAAAGACTCCTTTCGGGCCTCCCTGCATTTGCCTGATGATGAAAAGCCAGATACCGAATATCAAAATCCAGGGCAGAGAAGTCATCAGAATATTCATCCATGTACGTTCCGCTGCAATCGTGAGATCGATGTTCAAGTTTACCAGTCTGTCTTTAAATGACTGGTCATACTCGCCAATGTTTACAATTATACCGGGATAGGTACGGTTATCTTCCGTTCCTCCAAGTTTTAATGGTTCTGTTAGTTCCGCTTCCAGCCTTGTGTTTTGTATTTTGGCCTTCTTTATTTTCTGAGCCGCTACAAGCGTTTCAAACTGTGTATAGTTTATTCTTTTATAATTAGCGGTCTGAGAATTCATTTGTTTCCAGAGTAATACTCCCAGAAGAGCAAGAAGAACAATAAAAGCAACTCTGTGACCAAAAGGCCAACCGTATTTCCCACCCGGTTTACCTGATGAAGGAGGAGGCGTCGGTTGTTTCCTTTTCCTTAAAAGGTCACGTCTGTCGTGTTTTGGGTTGGAACTTTTGGGAGTTTTCCCATTATAAACAACATTGTCATCATTTTCTGTATTCATACTGTGGTTATTATCCTTTTTTAATATTTAGAAATATATTATTAATTTAATCATACGGCATGATTATCAACTTATTTCTTAACCAAATTGATAACCGCCTTTGAAGTTCAATATCAACGACCTTTTATCATATTCCGTTCGATTATTCAATGTAGCTGTCTGTAAACAATCGGATGATTTGAATCCCGGTATCCAGACTGATACCGCTCCTGCCCGTACTACCGGCAACATGTCCTTTACTATTCCCGGAAGCGAAACTACAGACAGGATATCCCTGATTTTACGGTTTCGTTTAGCTCCTGACGGTATCATAAGCTCACCCCGTCGCAGTACGCCGACTGTAAGATTACCGTATTTATCGCTTATTTCAGGACCTATGAGCACACTCATTATGCCGTCTACGGTAACCTTTTCGCTCAATAATGTAGCCTCAATAATTCCACCATCCAAAGGAATTTCCGTAATACCCGGCAGTTTTAACGGGATCGGTTCGTACTGTTTGACCGGCACAATAAATGCTGCAATTCTACTATTTGCCTCACATCTGATTCCTGCCGTAATATCGATCGCCCCACATTCTCCGTGAATAAGTTCGAGAATATGTTCGATTTCATCCATTTCCGTATCACGGCCCTCACCTTCCAGAAGCTCGAGACAATGTCTTACTATGCGTTGGCGCAATACTTTATGATAGCCCATAAATACAGGTTTATCAAGGAGTATTTTAAATGAATCCGCATGAATACGGCAGTCTGAAAAAGCATCCGATTCCTGTTTTTTTAAATATTCTTCCTGTATTCTCGAAAGCTCGGAAAGTCTGACTAATCCATTGGTGAGATTCGGCGAAAAAAAATCTCGTAAATACGGGATTAACTGATGCCGTATTTTGTTACGGAAAAAAGCCACATCATTATTGCTTGAATCATCGCGAAAGCAAATATTTTTTGCCGTTAAGTAATCCCGTATCTCCGATCTTGTCACACATAGAAATGGCCTCACCCATTGTCCCCGAACCGGAAGAATCCCCTGAAGTCCTGTAGGACCGGTACCCCGCAGAATACGCTGCAGAATCGTCTCAGCCTGATCATCCATTGTATGGCCGGAAACTATCTTGTCCGCCCCCCTTAATATACATGTTTCTTCCAGAAACTTCAGTCGTTTCTCCCGGGAATTAGTTTCAACCGATCCCAACCCGGCTTCGATTTCACCAGGTATAATTGTCTTTACCGAGAGATACACATTATACTGTCTACATAACTCGCGGCAGAATTGTTCGTCCCGATCGGATTCATCACCTCGTAATGAGTGATTGAGGTGAGCCGCTTCAAGTGTTATGCCGATTTCATCTTTCACCTGAAAGAGAACATGGAGAAGTCCCACAGAGTCTCCACCTCCGGATAATGCAATTATTATTTTATCCCCGGTGGAAAACATCGAATGCCTGCAACAGTAATCAATTATTTTTTTTTCAAACAAGTAATTCATAACAAAAAATCAGTCATAGTATCATATGTTGGATTCATGAAAAATTCTACAAAACCATTCGGTGAGGAAATTCTGCGGAAGAAATGATCTTGAAATATTTTACTGTTCATTTGATACTATTTTCAAAAAGATATTCATTGTTACCGGCTGTGTCATTCAACATTAAAATTGCGGTGAAAAACTCTGTGTATGTTTATCCGTTCCCAACAATTATCCGGATAAAGTATGACATCTATCGTTCGCTAATTGGTAAAAACTCACGGTTAAACTTTCCCGTATACTTTGATGTCGGTCTTATGAGTCGGTTATTTTCGTATTGATCGAGAATATGCGCCACCCATCCGGAAATTCTCGATGCTGCAAATATCGTTGTATAAAACTCTTCCGGTATACCGAGAGCATGCTGTACAGTAGCAGAATAAAAATCAACGTTGGGATATATACCCTTTACCTTAAAAACATGTTCTTCTATGCTGTGAGAAATCTCATACAGTTTTTGGTTACCCCGTTTAGAGCAAAGTTCTTCCGACATCTCTCTCAAATGCGCCGTTCGTGGATCCTCCTTTTTATATACTCTGTGACCAAAACCCATGACACGCTGACCTTGCGAAAGCATGGTACTGATATATTCGTCAACCTCAGCAACATCGGTAATTTCCTTCAACATCTTCATCACACGTTCGTTAGCACCGCCATGAAGAGGCCCTTTGAGGGTACCCAGGGCTGTTGTAACCGCTGCATGCATATCGGCATGAGTCGATGCAGTGACTCGGGCGGCAAATGTCGATGCATTCAATCCATGATCGGCATGCAGGAGCAAAATAAGGTCCATCGCACGTGTTTGAAGTTTCGTCGGTAATTTCCCGTGAAACATATATAAAATATTTGCTGCTGTATTTATATTCGGATCTGGTGAAAGAATACTGTTTCCGTTACGAATGCGATACAAAGAAGCAACAAGTGTGGGAATTTGTGCAATTAGGCGAATTCCTTTACGATAATTCGCTTCATAAGAATTGTCACTTGTATCGGGGTCAAAATATGCAAGCGCAGAAACTGCGGTACGCAAAACATCCATCGGGTGACTTGATGGAGGCATGATCTTCATCATATCGACCACCTGAGTCGGAATTCTCATGTCCGTGACAATCTCGCGGCGAAAATCGCTCAGTTGTTTTTTTGTTGGAAGTTCACTATGAAGCAAGAGATGCACGACTTCTATATATGAGGTGGTGTTATCTGCGATATCATGTATGTTATAACCTTTATAATACAAATCACCATTTACACCGTCAACATACGATATATCGGTTTCGGCCGCGACGACGCCCTCAAGCCCGCGCACAACTTTCCCTTCGTGATCATTGGTCAAATCAACCGTCATAATATTCATAATCCTTTTTAAAACATGAATTTAGTTTATTTGTAATATAATGATTTCACCACCGATACACAAGCATTATTGTGAACTGATTATATCACTACTTAAGACAATGCATATACAATTACGGAACATTAATGTACAATAAAATGATCTTAAAAAAAATGAGAACATTTTTTATTTTTTTTCGTAGTTTTATTAATCCTATATCAGAATGTTCTCATTAAAAAAACGGTTAAAGCAGCATGTCGCAATATGAAGCTTTCACAAGCTGTTCTGGTATGATTTCGAATTGATTAAGATACATCTTGCATTGTTTCCGCAATTTTGCCTCACCGATACCCTCTGAATTAATCGCTTCAATTTCAAAAAAAGTTCCAAGGCCATCCACTTCATCAAGGTGGAATTTAACATTATCAATAAAATATATTTCACGTTTTTTTATTACTGTACAGAGTATACCGAGTGAAACGGAAAACAATTCAATAAATTGAGTTATAACCGGATCACCGGGTTCGAAATGGATAATTTTATAACAGCATTTTTTCGGTCCGGCGATTGTCTCTCTGTCATAAAAAACAACACAACTTTCCACGTTTCCGTTACGGATTTTCAAACGACCGTAAGAAACCTTGAAATAGATGTCCTTCTGATAATCTAATCCTATGAATTCTGCATCATGTTCATTCAGATACCTGCGAATAGAAGCCAGATCATCGCTCCGCGCCTTGATTTCAATATTGAGTCCATCTCTGAAATTACCATTTGTCATTCCCATATTACTTTCCCTGTTGACATTTCATAGTACGCTTTCACCACAAGCGTTTTTCCGCCGTCTATATACGATGCAATAACGGGATCGGATTGTAACTGGCTGACAACAGCATCGGCGTTTTCATGTGCTGCCGATATAACAGCTTCATTTTTATCTATAGTACCCGCCAACGTACGTGGGATGTTTTTCCTGATGGTCTCAATTATATCTCTAATTGACTGTGGTTCCCTCCGGATATTCTCTTCGCTGCCAAGAGAAGCAGTAACCGCTCCGCAATACTCATGCCCCAGCACCACCACAAGGGGACAAAACAAATGAGTTACCGCATAGATAATGCTGCCCATCACCGAAGTATCGATGATGTTTCCGGCGACACGTATGACAAACAGGTCTCCGATACCGCAATCAAATATTATTTCGGGAGGCACACGGGAGTCGGAACAGGTAAGTATCGCGGCAAAAGGTCTCTGCCCGCGAAGTACACCCTTACGGCGATCTTTATCGGAATTGGGGTGCGTGGCTTTGTCATTGACAAAAAGCCTGTTTCCGGCAATCAATAACTGAAGAGCTTTATTCGAAGATACCGTTGATAAAACAACCACAATTAACACTCCTTTTAATGTTATACGTAATTTTTTTAATCAATATTCCGATTTCGAAAAGTACATAAATATAATATATAAAACAAAATGTTATAAAGAAATTATATATAATTCATACCTGTGTAATTTTCATATCCATAGAAAAGCTTGTTCAATGCCGGTGAATAATGTATATTATAAGCTTTAATAGGGCATGCAGAAAGTGCAGGAAAATTCATGTCCGAAAAAATTGACATTTTATTTATGGCGCAGGCTATCGAACTTGCCGAAAAAGGCCGTGGGAAAACAAGCCCTAATCCCATGGTCGGAGCTGTTATAGTTCGTAACCGTTCCATCGTGGGGAAAGGTTACCATGTCAAGGCAGGTTCTGATCATGCCGAGATTATCGCGCTGAAAGATGCTGGTGAAAAGGCGCGAAGCGCTACTCTCTATGTTACCATGGAACCATGCTGCCACCATGGCAAAACACCGCCATGCACCGACGCTATAATGGCAAGCGGGATAAAAAGGGTCGTGGCCGCAATGACGGACGATAATCCGCTCGTATGCGGCAAAGGGATGAAAATACTGTCGGAAAACGGTATTGAATATAAAGTCGGAGTAATGGAAAAGCGTGCCCGCAAGCTCAATGAATCTTATTTGAAATTTATAACAAGCGGATTTCCTTATGTGACATTGAAACTTGCCGTGACTCTCGACGGGAAAATCGCCGATGCACATGGACACAGCGCTTGGATTACCGGAACGGAAACACGCCGGCGAGTGCACCAGTGGCGCGCATGGGCTGATGCGGTTTTAGTGGGAGTAGGAACGGTACTTGTCGACAATCCACGGCTTACGGTCAGAGATGCCGAAGGCACAGATCCTCTTCGAATCGTTGTAGATTCAACACTGAAAACACCACCGGACGCTAAAATATTCTCCGATAACAATGTCCTGATAGCAACAACAGAATTAAGCGATGAATCCCGAAGAAACGAATTCGAAAAGCGCGGGATTGAAATTTGTATGGTTGATACTCAGGATGGACGGGTATCTCTTCCCCATTTATTATCGATACTGGGGAAAAAATCCATATCAAACCTGCTCTGTGAAGGGGGAGCAGTTCTTGCTACCGCTCTTATCAAAAAAAAGCTTGCTGACAAAGTAATTGTCACAATCTCCCCAAAAATAATAGGCAACGGTATAAACGCAATAAATGACATCGGGATAAAGAATATAAACAACGCTATTGAACTAAAAGAAGTTGAAATCGAACATATTGAACATGATGTAATTATATCAGGATATCCTTATTACATGCAGGACGAATTTTGTTAATAACTTAAATTAAGACAATGTATTAACCCGGATTGACACTCTATGTTTACCGGCCTTATTGAAGAAATCGGACAAATCGCTAAAATAAACAGGCATGGTAAGTTAACTGAATTCATTATCATGGCCGGAAAAGTTACTGAGGATATGGCAATAGGTGACAGCGTTGCCGTTAGCGGCGCATGTCTGACGGTGACTTCAACAGGTAATAAGGAATTTACCGTACAGGCAGTTGCGGAAACTCTTAACCGCACAACACTCGACATGATGAACAGGGGAACTTCCGTTAATCTTGAGAGGGCGCTACGTTTGAGCGACAGACTTGGCGGACATATCGTTCAGGGACATGTCGACGGTATCGGATTAATAACTTCGATCCGCAAACTGGATGAAAATATACTTCTGTCGGTTTCAGTGGATCATAAGCTCGAACGGTACATCGTCGAAAAAGGCTCGGTCACTGTTGACGGTATAAGCCTCACGGTAACTTTTGTCAATAATGGCGCTTTCGGAGTATCCGTAATTCCTCATACCCTTAACGCAACAACGCTCAGGGACAGACGTATCGGAGACAGAGTCAACATTGAAAACGATATACTGGCAAAATATATAGAGAAACTTATTCAACAAAAAAACGGTCTTACTATTGATTATCTGGAACAACACGGATTTTGAAAGATACATAGTAGTGTTAAGTCCCGTCTTTTTAATCTTTAACGTAATATTTAATCTCATTTTTTATATTTACATAACACATCATACACATAAAGTATATTGATAATTATCAGGACGTAAATAATGACCGATTTCAATTCAATTGAAGATGCGTTATCAGATATCAGAAACGGGAAAATGGTTCTTGTCGTTGACGATATATCTGAAGATACCGAAGGGAATCTTATAAAAGCCGCTGAACTCGTTACTCCTCAGGATGTAAACTTTTTCATTCGTGAAGGCGGTGGAATTTTCGCTGTTGCCGGAACAGCCGAGAGAATTGAGGAATTGGACCTTGAACTTGTAGGATTGAAAATAAATGCATTAAAAAACAGACAGTTCGGTGTTGCTATCGATGCTTTAATAGGAACAACTTCAGGAGCTTCAGCGGCAGACAGGGCTACAACTATCAGACTTTTTGCAGACTCTTCCGCAAAAGTCGGTGATTTTGCAAAACCCGGACATGTAACGACCTTGAAAGCGCTCGATGGCGGTGTGTTGTCACGGGCAGGTCATACGGAAGCTTCGGTTGACCTGGCACGAATGGCGGGATTCAGACCTGCCGGTGCTTTATGTCTGCTTATGGCGCCGGACGGAAATGTGGCAAAGCTTCCCTACATAAAGGAATTTAGCGAAAAATACGATTTGACATTAATCACAATTCGCGACCTGATTTCATACAGAAATACCGGAGAAAAACTCGTTGAATGTGTTGTGACGGTTAAATTTCCCACAAAATTCGGTGTATTTGACCTTAAACTCTATGAGAGTGAAATCGATGATCATCATCATCTGGCCATTGTGAAAGGTGATATAGCATCAGGCGAGCCTGTTCTTGTCAGAGTTCATTCCGAATGCCTGACCGGAGATGTTCTCGGGTCACTCCGCTGCGATTGCGGCGATCAGCTTGCACATGCTCTTAAAATGATCGAATGCGAGGGCCGCGGCGCGCTTGTTTACATGCGTCAGGAAGGGCGCGGAATCGGCCTTGCCAATAAAATCAAAGCGTATAAACTTCAGGATAACGGACTGGATACTGTGGAGGCCAACATCGAACTCGGTTTCGCTGCGGATTTGAGAGACTACGGAATCGGCGCTCAGATTCTGTCCGATCTTGGTATTAAAAAAATCAGGCTTATGACAAATAATCCTAAAAAAATTGTTGGTCTTGAGGGTTATGGCCTCGAAATAGTTGAGCGTGTACCAGTCGAGGTACCGGTGAACTGCGAAAGCGCATTCTATATGCAAACCAAAAAAGATAAAATGGGGCATCTGTTATCACAGGAACATAATATACTTAAAGCAAAGGAGTCTGAGATTGCCAAACATAATTGAAGGTGAACTTACTGCAAAGGGCAAAAGATTTGCTCTGATCGTTTCCCGTTTTAATGAACTGATCGGAAGAAAATTGCTCGAAGGGGCTGTAGATTGCCTGATAAGGCACGATGCGGATGGAAAAGCTCTTGACATAATCTGGGTTCCGGGAGCTTTTGAGATTCCCCTCGCATCCAAAAAAGCGGCATTGAGCAAGCGTTATGATGCAATTATTTGCCTCGGCGCAGTTATAAGAGGTGAAACACCTCATTTTGACTTTGTTGCAGCCGAAGCATCCAAAGGCATAGCCCACGCCAGCATGGAAACAGGTATCCCCATAATTTTCGGTGTTATAACTACCGATACGGTGGAACAGGCAATCAACAGAGCGGGAACTACTGCCGGCAACAGAGGATTCGATGCAGCGCTTGCAGCGATAGAAATGGCCAACTTAATGAATAAAATCGGAGCTTAATTTTTGAGTTCTCGAAGAAAAGCACGTGAGGCGGTTCTTAAAGTCCTTTATGTAAGCGAGAGCCGGAATATAAGTTTCGATACAGCCTTTTTTGAGATGTCGGAAATTGACCGGGAAATGGAAGAACGTCAGAATGATCCCGAAGTAAAGGAACTGAAACCATTTTCACTCGGTCTTGACGAAAAACAAAAAGACTTCGCCTTAACCCTTGCTCACAGCATAGCAGACTCCGGAAAGAAACTAAACGACCTTATCGAACCTGTCCTGAAAAATTGGGATTTCGCACGTATCTCAAGAATTGACAGATATATATTATGGATAGCTTTGGCGGAGATGTTATTTATGGTCGATATACCGGTCACCGTATCAATAAACGAAGCCATAGAACTGGCCAAAAAGTACAGTTCGGAAAAAAGCCCGGCATTCATTAATGGTGTACTCGATGCTGCGGCAAGAAATTTAGGTGTATTGAATACTGATTCAGAAAAATAAATGACAATGTTAAAAAATTCAGGGGTAAAGAATGGCAGATGTTGCTGGTATATTCACTCGTTCATTGACAAAACTCTTCGGTTCAAAATACGAACGTGATGTTAAGGCTCTCACACCACTAGTCGACGAAATCAACGAAATTTATACTGAGCTTTCAACACTGACGGATGAACAGTTACAAGGGAAAACCGGCGAGTTTAAACAACGTCTCAATGAAGGTGAAACACTCGATGATATCATGACCGAAGCGTTTGCAGTCGTTAAAGAAACATGCAGGCGCCTGCTTGACAAAAAGTGGCTTGTTATGGGCCATGAAACCGTCTGGAATATGGTTCCATTCGACTGCCAACTCATAGGAGCAATTGTCCTTCATCAGGGGAAAATTGCTGAAATGGCAACCGGTGAAGGAAAAAGTCTCGTAGCGACAATGCCACTTTATCTGAATGCACTTGCCGGGAAAGGCGTACACTTTGTAACGGTAAACGACTATTTGGTTCAACGTGATGTCGAATGGTACGGAAAAATTTATGAATTTCTCGGTATGACTGTGGGTTACATCCTTAACACGGCATCAACCGAGGAACGCAGGGCAGCATACAACTGCGACATAACCTACGGCACTAACAATGAGTTCGGTTTCGACTATCTTCGGGATAATATGTCGATCAGAACGGAAGATCTCGTCCAGAGGGATTACTTCTATGCACTCGTCGATGAAGTCGACTCGGTATTGATTGATGAAGCAAGAACTCCTCTGATCATCAGCGGCCCTGTGGGTGTATCGACCCATAAATTTGAAGAGATGAAACCGCTTGTTTTAAATTTTGTCCAGCTTCAAACACGCCTGATAAATTCTATCATAGCGGATGCGGAAAAACTTCTTGATTCCGGAAATGAATATGAAGCCGGAATGAGTCTATTGAGAGCATTACGGGGTGCTCCAAAAAATAAGCGCCTCACGAAGCTTTTATCTTCCCGGCCGGAATTAAAAAAACTCAGCATGACTGTAGAAAACGATTATACACGCGATAAACGCATGCCGGAAATCGATGAAGAACTATATTATGTTGTCGACGAAAGAAACCACACCATATCATTCACCGATAAAGCCCTCAGCACCATGAGGCCGGAAGAACGGGAAACATTCGTAATACCCGATCTTAATGAAGCATTAAGTGAAATCGAACATGATGAATCTCTTACAGATGATCAGAAACTGCTCAAGCAGGATGAAGTAACCCGTGAATTTGCAGTTAAGAGTGAAAAAATACATAACGCAAACCAGCTTCTCAGAGCATATTCTCTGTTTGAAAAAGATCAGCAATATGTTGTGCAGGAAGGTAAAGTGCTTATTGTCGATGAGTTTACCGGACGATTAATGGCTGGCAGACGATACTCGGACGGCCTTCATCAGGCACTGGAAGCAAAGGAAAATGTTCGGATAGAACAGGAAACTCAGACATTAGCTACCATAACCCTCCAGAATTATTTCCGTATGTATGAAAAGCTATCAGGTATGACCGGTACTGCTGAAACAGAAGCGACTGAATTCTGGGAAATATACAAACTCGATGTGGTTGTCATTCCAACAAACGTACCTGTCATCCGTAAAGATTATGAAGACAGGATTTACCGTACACGCCGTGAAAAGTACAATTCAATCATCGAACGCATACAACATCTTTATGAACTGGGCAGGCCGGTTCTGGTCGGTACTGTATCTGTTGAAGTTTCCGAAACGCTGTCCAGAATGCTGAAACGTACCGGAATTCCTCATAATGTACTCAATGCGAAACAACATAAAAGTGAAGCGGAGATCGTTGCAAATGCGGGAAGAGTAAGCGCTGTTACCATAGCAACAAATATGGCCGGCCGCGGTACCGACATTAAACTTGCCGCCGAGGTCAGGGCAATGGGTAAAGATGGTGATAAAATACCCGGCGGATTACAGATTATCGGTACCGAACGTCATGAGGCACGACGTATAGACCGCCAGTTACGAGGACGGTCCGGCAGGCAGGGTGATCCGGGTTCATCCATGTTTTATCTTTCTCTCGAGGATGACCTGATGCGGCTATTCGGTTCCGACCGAATTTCGGGAGTTATGGAAAAATTCGGCGTCGAAGAGGGTGAAGTCATAACCCACAGCATGATAACTAAAGCAATTGACCGTGCGCAGAAACGTGTCGAAGCACAAAATTTTGCCATAAGAAAACACCTTCTCGAATATGACAATGTAATGAATTCCCAGAGGGAAATAATATATGGCCTCCGCAATGCTGCCCTGAAAAGCGAAAATGTACGTGACCGGTTGTATGAGATGATGGAAACGGTTGTAGACGATCTGATCGAGGAGTATACCGAAAGCAGAGGAACGCCCGTTGATTGGGATATGGATGGCCTTGCCGCAGCATATGCAACCATCTTTTTTTCTTCGTTTTCACTGACCGAAGACCAGGAACTTACATTCGGACAGGAAACACTTCGGGATTTTCTCATCGAACAGGCTAAAAAATCGTATCTATATAAGGCTTCTATGGTTCAACCGGAAAGCCTCGCATGGAACGAACGTGTCATTCTGCTTTCGACAATCGATGAGTTGTGGAAAGAACATCTCTATGAAATGGACCAGCTTAAAGAAGGTATCGGGCTTAGAGGTTACGGCCAAAAAGATCCGCTTATAGAATATAAACGTGAGGGATACAACCTTTTTGAGTTAACCCTCAAATCCATAAATACATCCATTCTTAAAAAATTAAATCATGGGCTTACTGCTGTACAATTCGAACGAGCCGAAAGAAAAGCGCCGACATCCGTATATAGTAACGCAAGAACAAGTCATGATGAATATTCGGCGTACGGCAGACAAACTGTTGAAGGGCAATCACCCGGCCGTGCACCGGAAAAGGTAAAAACAGTAGTCAACACGACCCCAAAAGTGGGGAGAAACGAATTATGCCCTTGTGGTTCCGGGAAAAAATACAAACACTGCTGCGGTAAATAACCATTCGGAAAATAGCGGGGTAATATAATGGCTGAAATATACATGGATAATGCTGCCGGGACCAGACTTCTGGATGAGGTTTACGAATCCATGGTTCCCTATATGAAAACTTATTATGGTAATCCGTCGAGCATTCACAGCATGGGCACCGAACCGAGAGAAGCGATAAACCGGGCTCGTGGGCAAGTCGCATCCATGATCGGCGCTGAAGCGGCAGATATATATTTTACTTCCTGCGGATCGGAATCCAACAATCTTGCGGTTAAAGGTACCATGTTGGCGTCGATAAAAACAGGTAGACATGTCGTTGTATCCGCTGTCGAGCATCAATCGGTACTGAATGCGGCACGAGCGATGAAACGTAATGGCTGGGATGTAACGATTGTCAATACTGACAACAAAGGATTTGTTGATCCTGATGCTGTTAATGCCGCTGTCCGCAGCGACACCGTGTTGGTATCGGTAATTCATGCATCAAATGAAATAGGTACTGTCGAACCAATCAGGGAAATTGCCAAAGTTGTAAAAAGTAGAAATATTCCGTTCCATACCGATGCGGTAATGACAGCCGGAGTGATTCCCGTCAATGTTGATGATCTGGGAGTCGATATGCTGTCACTTGCGGCAAACAGTTTCGGCGGCCCGAAAGGCGCGGCAGCCCTATTTATCCGTAAAGGTGTACGTGTTTTTTCAATTTTCGACGGCGGTATTCAGGAACGCGGACGACGTGCAGGCACTGAAAATGTTCCGGCAATTGTCGGGCTTGGCAAAGCCGCCGAGATGGCTGTAAAAGATATGGATAACAGAATTAAAGTCACAACAGCGCTGCGTGACAAACTCATGAACGGGCTTGAATCAAAAATACCCAAACTATATATCAACGGCGACCGTGAAAAACGGCTCCCGGGTAATGTGCATGCAAGTATCGAAGCAATCGAGGGCGAATCCATACTGTACAGCCTGGCACGCAAGGGAGTTATGGCCGCTTCCGGTTCATCATGCGCCGACAAAGCTCTTAAAACCTCCCATGTACTGACGGCGACCGGACTCGATCCGGCACTGGCGAACGCGTCGATTCTTTTCTCCCTCGGATTTGAAAACACCGGGGAAGAAATCGATCATGTTCTTGAGGTTTTACCTCCGATAGTCGAACGGCTGAGAAGTATGTCGCCGATCTGGAACGGGTAAAAAAATAAGAAAAGACAGTCCGAAACACTAAATGCCTGTTATTAACTGATTACGATGATGAAATGAAATTTTGCCGGAATTACTTTATGGTCATCATTGAAACTTAAAAAACCGGCGGTTCAGACTGTCTTTTTTTATGTAAAGTATAAAAATATTCCGTAATCTCTTTATTTTACCAATAAAATGCTTTCATAAATTTTTATAAAATGTTATTATATAACAAATAACAAACGCAAATTACTGACTGATTCCGGTTACCCGGAGGATTAAAGCATGAAAGCGGGTTTGATGTAGAAACGAATTTGAATTTCATGATGCAAAGGTGACATCTGACGGTGGTCTTCTAGCATATCGCGACCTTGAAGATACTCTTGGATTTTTTGAGTCTGTCCCGACCACATTTCATGACAATCGTACCGGATAAAATATCCAACTTTCTATGCCCACCCATTTACGCCAATCCATCAACAGTAATCTTGAAGATTATAAAGATTAATGACACCATACTATTGTCTTCTATTTTGCAGCAAAATAATTACCAGCAATAAAGACACAGGAAAACAGACCGAAAAAAGTTATATGACAGGATGTTTTAATCGGATATCCTTACTCTGCAGAAACACCTCACCTGCCTTTCCGACATCAATGGCAGATGGGCATAAAGAGTGATGGTAAAACAATTCACCATCGAAAAATTCCGGACAAGGAGAAACACATAGTGAAGAATTCAAAAGGCGATTTTGTTTCACAGAACATTATGGCGATTTGTATTATCCTGGCATCACTATACTTCTCAGGAAATGTCTTTGCACAGGTTAAACCTTTATATATTACCGACAACATCAGGCTCGATGGTTCCCTGTCGGATGACGCATGGAAAGCAGCAGAACCTGTCAGTGGATTTACCCAGATGGAACTGGTAGAGGGCGATCCGGCATCCGAAAAAACCGAGGTCAGGGTGCTTTATAACGAAAATACGATCTATATCGGATTCATGTGCTATGACAGCGATCCCTCGGGTATCATAGCCAAACAGCTTAAACGGGACGGTGGCCAAGGTAGTGACGACTATGTTGAAGTCGTGTTCGATACCTATCACGATATGCGAACCGGGTTCGGTTTCGAGGTAAATCCGAATGGTGCGCGGTTTGATGCCTCATTCCGGAGCGGAAACAGTGAAACCAGTAATATAAATACCGAATGGGATGCGATATGGGATGCCCGGTCAGTCATTACCGCAGAAGGTTGGTCGACAGAAATAGCTATTCCTTTCAAGTCACTCAGGTTCCCCACAAGCGATGTTCAAACCTGGGGCATAAATTTCAAGCGTACTATCCGTCGCAAAAACGAAATCACTCTCTGGCGAGGATGGAAAAGAAACCAGGGTATCTGGCTGCTCTCACAGGCAGGTACCATGACAATTGACAAGAGTATCGGGCGAAGCAGGGGTATCGATGTAAAACCATACATCCTCGCAGGTGTGGAAAAAGAAAAGGGTAAGGAAATCGACGACCTCACAAAAGTCGGACTGGATCTCAAATACAGTATCACTTCAAACATGATTCTCGACCTCACGACAAATACCGATTTCGCTCATATCGAAAGCGACAGGGAAGTCATCAATCTCTCTCGTTTCGATATCTATTATCCGGAAAAAAGGGAATTTTTCCTCGAAGGTTCCGATACATTCGATTTCACACAGGGTGGTACACGGTTGTTTTATTCACGTACGATCGGGATCACACCCAGTCGTGAGAATCAGCGCATTCTCGGAGGAGCTAAACTGACACAGAAAGCGGGTTCATACCGTCTCGGAGTCCTTACCATGCAGACTGAGGAACAAAGCGGATATCCGGGTGCGAATTACAGTATTGTCAGAGCTAAAAAAGACATTCTGGAGCAGTCCTATGTCGGATTTCTCGCAACAAACAAGGTCGATGAAGACAAACATGACAACCAGGTGGTCGGTGTTGACTGGATACTCAGGACCGATAAATTCCTCGGCGACAGAAATCTCGATGTTCAGGGATATCTTTCCGGTTCGATGACCGACGGCCACATGCATGAAAGTTCGGCCGGAAGGCTCTATATCTCCTACCCAAACGACTTTATCAGTTCTTTCATCCTCTACCATGCGCTCGATGAACAGTTCAACCCGGAAATGGGTTTCGCACGAACCGTGGGCATCAAGAACTATATCTGGTTCACAACTCTCCAGCCGAGGCCTGACATCCCGTTTATAAAGAAACTGGTACTCAAGCCGTTCAACTTTAATTACACCACGGACATGGATGGTGTCCTGCTGTTTCGTGATATCGAGATCAGGCCATTAGGTTTTGTGACAGATTCTGATGATGAATTCAGTTTCAGTATAAATAACGATTATGATTTTATCTACGAGACCGATTTCAGTATTTTCGGAACGGCAATAAATCAAGGGATCTATAACAACTGGAATTACAATATGTCATTCTCCAGCAGCAGCCAGCGAAATATCTCTGTGAGCCTTTCCGGTCTGGCCGGAGATTTCTTCAGCGGCACCCGTAACGGTTTTTCAAGCGCAGTGACCTATAAATCCGGCCGCCGTTACTCATTCACTGCAGACGCAGAGTATACGAAACTCGATCTCGCAGGAACGAAGATCACAGCACGTGATTACGGCACGCGTGTCGGGATAGATTTCTCGACTCGTCTTTCGACCAGTACTTTTCTTCAGTACAACAACGAAACGCGGAAGGTCAACATGAATTTCCGTCTTCGTTTCATTCCGAAAGCAGGTAGCGACCTTTACCTTGTCTACAATCATCTGATGGACGAAAGTGACCGTTACCGCACGCTCCGAAACGCTGCCATACTCAAAATGGACTACATTTTCCGGTTCTGAGAGTTTGAGGATTCGATCCCGCTATTGAGTGACGGGTTAGTTATTGGGAATAACTCAACTAATTTCACAATGAAAATATTGTATTTATTGAATTATAATCTTCATGCCCTTTATGTGCTTCATGGTAGAAAAAACGCTAATTCCGGTACTATTACAGACGTTTGGAGTAAAATATTCACCGTGAAGGACATGAAGTTACTGAAGAAACACTTTATATCCCAACATTTATCACTGCTTTGTTTTAAGGGGATTTTCAGATTCATTATAAAACTGTTCCTGCAATTTCAACACACTGTCGTCAGTTTTTAGTGTCTTTATCAATTCAACAAGCTGCTTAACATCGCTTTCGATGAGCAGTTCCCCGATTTTCACGCTTGCATGGCTGCCGTCACCCGCATAGTGGTTGGGATATTTTGCATACCACCAGATTCCGGTGTACCCGTTTGTCAGTTGATCGAGGCGATGCTGATCTTCCCCGGACTGTTCTCCACCCCGGTCTACATGAACGATATCGGGGCTGTGAACAAGCATGGTCGATGTCTCAGTCTCACCGGCATGGCCGCCGGTCGTGGTCTTGCGTAATTTCTGCACCTGTTCCTCAACTTCGGAATCCTCCTGAGGCCGGAACAATACTACCGCATACTCTTTACGTTGAGAAAGCTGGGACTGGCAAAAGTAAGGTAAAAAGCTGTTATTACCGCCATGACCGTTCACCAGAATGATCTTTGTGATGCCGTTACGCCCAAGTTCATCACAAGTTTCCTGCAGTATATTCCAAATCAGTTCGGGACTATAGGCAATGGTACCCGGCTGATGTTTGGCCTCAAAAATCTGACTGAAATAATATGCAGGGAATATGATGGTGTATTCCTTTTTCGCGGCACGAAGGGAAACTTCCCTGATGTCAAGCATATCTGTGCCCAGCGGCAGATGCGGCCCGTGCTTTTCCATGACACCAATCGGAATGATACAGGTGCCGCCGGATAATTCGACAGCCTGAATAAACTCCGGTGCAGTCAGTTCCTCCAGTTTTACCGGTATCTCCTGTGCATTCACAACAGCAATACATACCACAAACAGAAAAAGAAACGATATTGTCATGCGCATAAATTGTTTCATGACTGTTGCTCCTTTACAAATAGCGGTTAATACAATGATTGTGGCTAAGTGATACACCTGATTTTTAAAAACAAAATAACTAAAGGGGTTTGACAAATCAAACCCCTTTCATGCTTTATTAATGCAAAATAACTTTGGAAAAAGTAATAATTGAGATACTAAGAAACTTTTTTCGGTTATGCTCCGTACTTGGTAATTCTACCCCCTGCAGCAAGCAGTTCATTTATGATATAGCATGCATTAAACCGTCCAAGCCCACCGGAAATAGCAGCCCTTTCACCAAATGAAGAAACTGCGTCAGGTCTGATATAAGTACCCGCCATCAGTATCGGTACCGGATGCCATGAATGAGCTTTGATTACGGACGGTGTGGAATGATCTCCGGTTATCGCTATAACATCCGGTTTGTTTTCGAGGATGCACGGCAGCGCCTGGTCTACTTCCTCGATGCAAGCCACCTTACGGTTAAAATCACCGTCCTCACCGGCTGAATCGGTATGTTTGTAATGGAAAAAGAAGAAATCGTGGTCACCCCATACATTTTTCAGAACATCTACTTTTGTGGCGAAATCTTTGATTCCTTCAGTATATACTTTCATACCGGCGAATTGAGCTACTCCCCTGTACATGGGATAGAGTGCGATACATGCAGGATTGAGTCCGTACACTTCCTGATAGGTAGGAATTTCAGGATAATTGCACCAACCGCGGGTAAGTATTCCGTTGGCGGGCGATTCGTTTTTAAGGACTTCATAAACCTTTGCGAGCCATAGATTCGCATGATCGGCCATCTCCTGAGATTTACCGCCATCGGAAGTCACCGCTTTCAATGGCGGAACACCGAGACGCTGCGGGTCGGTATCGTGAAGATTGCCTTTGAGACCTTCCTTGCGGAAAATGGCAATACCGCGATGTTCCTTTACCGTTTCTACAAATACTTCTATACCGGGAAGAGATATATTCCGCATTTTTTCTACCATTTTCTTATTGATATCGGTCGAAATTCTTCCCGCGCGCCGGTCGGTAATATTACCGTTTTTGTCCAGTGTACAAAAATTAAAACGAGTAGCCACATCTTTTCTCTGAAGGTCGAATCCTATTCCCGCCGCTTCGAGAGCGCCGCGGCCTATCATGTGCTCAAGCGGGTTATATCCGAAAAGGCCCAAATGTCCGGGGCCGCTTCCCGGTGTTATTCCACGGGCCACAGGATCGATAAGTCCTGAAACACCTTTTTTGGCAAGAGCATCAAGGTTTGGTGTTTTTGCCGCTTCAAGTTCTGTTAAACCACCGGGACCGGGTAGTCCTCCCAATCCGTCCATTACAAAAAGAAGAATCTTCGTATCGACCTTTACTTTCAAATCGGATAACAAATCAATATTATGCATAACTCCCTCATTGTTATAATTTTTCAGGTATGGTATAAAAGAGGTATAATAATGTTATTGATGTTATTACATTTACTTGAAGTGTTGACATTATTTCAATAGACTGCTGTTTTTTTGTTCTATATTTTATGGATCAGTTCGAAATTGCTTATTCTTGCCTCAGGTAACTTTTCGCTGTCTTTTATGATATTCCCTTCCTGATCGATAGTAATAAGTATATCTTTCAATTCAAGAAGTGTTCCGTCATAGCCAAGATTTTTCAGACGTGACCGTGTTATATCGAGAAGGCTCATACTCTCATCCGATTTAAGAATTTTTTCTGAGATTGCCTTTTCAAGATTGAACGGTTTACAGAATTGCCCGTCATGTGATGCAACCCAGGAATCAGAACCGTTATAATATCCCCGTATTGTAATATAGTCCCTATCTTTTCTGAGTATGGGCTGGCTGTCGATTCCCAGAATTTCACGATGAGACGTATAATGTCGTGAATCCTTAACCGGTTCTATCTTTGCGCTGCCGGTCATATAAATTGCACGGACATAGACGGTCGGCACTCCATTATTGGTTAGAAAATGGGCTATGGCAAATTCCTCGAACGGACTGTTAAAACCATATTCTTTTTTGAGTTTAAAATTAATACCATCATCACCCGAAAGAGGTCTTTCACCAACCCGTGAGGTCTTCCATACAATATGAACATTGTCCTTGGTTACGGTATAAAATACCTCATGATTCTCGGAAAACGAATGGCAGGGAGTTGTCCGCCAGCGTTCGGGGAGAAAATAATCAAACAACCGTGGATTACAGCCGACGACCCATAATGATCCACCAGTACTTTCAACATGACCATGAACATAGGGTACACCGAAAATTTCATTGTGTGATAAAAAAGGAGGTAGCTGAGAAACATGAAAACGGTCACATTGATCATCAAGATATGTGTGACGGCGCAGATTTTTAACTTTCTCATCATGCTTTGGGGTGCGTATCAGTAATTCATAATCAACAACCGAATATTGTCCATCTCTGACGATTGAATTCAAGTATTTCCCCTGTTTTTTTGATCCGTTGCCGGAAATGCCCTTCCCCAAATCCCTCATTTGTTTAACCTGCTCTTCTCCTATAATAACATGCGAGGGCTTCATGTCCGTCACAATAAAGCCTTTTACCTTAAGATCGTTAATAACTTTAATCATAATAGGCTTCAATCGTTCGTCAAGTTCATCACCGGTAATACCGATTTCTCTGAATGCCTCGATGATATTAAGGCCCTCTATCCACTGATAAACCATCTTATATTGACGGAGAATATCAAGATTGATCCCGGGATGCCTGCTGGTAATCTTGTTAATTTTCGAACGAGAGCGACCCGTCTGCCATAACTGTAGTCGTTCCGGAGGAACATAAATTGCCAGTGGCTGCTGAGTTTTGATTTGTACCTTTTTAGGGCCGAAATCGTTGTCACGCATTTCCATCACCAATGAAAATTCTTCCCAGGGACTGTTGAATTCCGCATTGATGAATTCATATAAAGTATGTGTATCGAGGGGCACATCCTCTCCGACACGGTTATTCTTTACGACAAGTTGCAAACTCTGACCATTGATTTTCTTTGTCGGAACACGAAAAACAGAACTCGTACCGGTGAGACGTTCACGGTTGTTTAAAAACCATTCTTTTTCATACCAGTTCTCGACATTAAGTAATTCGGAATACATCAGACCATGCTCTGTAAAGTACAAATCGCCGTCATCGCTCATCTTTGTATGTGCGTAAACAACACCTAAAAGGTTGATAATCGATTGGGTTGTTACTAAAATTTTTCTTTTTTTTCTGTAATATTTCTCAATCATTAATCTGAATCTTCAACAAAAATTTATGTGATCCTGTAAATAGTAATAAAATATAATGATAATTAATAAATAAGGCAGATATTTTTTCCGGTTATGCCATATATTCAACATAACCGGATATATTATCAATTACAATAAGCTGTTATTATGACAGCCGTTTTTTTAGGGCTTCCAGCTGCTGTTTAATCCGACCCGGCAGGCGGTCTCCGAATTGTGTAAAATATTTCTCAATTTCAGAAATTTCAGCTTTCCAGGCATTGGTATCGACATTAAGTAACTCTTTCATGTCTTCCTCGTCTGTAGAAAGTCCGTCAAGATTAAGATCACCGGATTTCGGAATCAGGCCGATAGGTGTTTCATCTGCGCCGATCTCACCATCGACACGCTGACACATCCATGTAAGCACACGGCTGTTTTCACCATATCCGGGCCAGAGCCATCTTCCGTTAGCATCTTTACGGAACCAGTTGACATAGAAAATTCTGGGCGCTTTCGTTCCCAACTTATCTCCCATGTTCAACCAGTGTTTGAAATAATCTCCCATGTTGTAACCGCAAAATGGTTTCATTGCAAACGGGTCACGTCTTAACATACCCACACTGCCGATATTGGCAGCCGTAGTTTCGGAGGCAGCGGTTGCACCGAGAAAAACACCATGATCCCAGTTATATGCTTCGTGCACCAAAGGAACAACGCTTGCTCTTCTTCCACCAAAAATAAAGATATCAATCGGGACGCCTTCAGGTTTCTCCCAGTCTTCACATATTACCGGACATTGCCTGGCCGGTGCGGTAAAACGGGCATTAGGATGAGCGGCAGTATCGGAAACAGTCAGATCCCAGTCTCTGTTTTTCCAATCTATGGCATGTTCCGGAGCATCTCCATCCATGCCCTCCCACCAGACATCGCCATCGTCAGTAAGGGCACAGTTTGTGAAAATGCAGTTTTCCTTGAGACTATCCATAGCCATCGGATTTGAGTCATACGAAGTACCGGGTGCAACGCCGAAAAATCCTGTTTCGGGATTGATTGCATTGAGCCTGCCATCTGGGGCAATCTTCATCCAGGCAATATCGTCACCGATGCATTCACATTTCCATCCCGGAATCGTAGGCACTAACATCGCGAGATTTGTTTTTCCGCAAGCCGAGGGAAATGCAGCGGCAATATGGTACTGTCTGCCTTTCGGATTTGTTAGACGGAGGATGAGCATATGCTCCGCCATCCAGCCTTCGCGACGGGCAATATTTGAAGCGATCCGAAGCGCCAAACATTTCTTTCCGAGTAAAGCATTTCCACCGTAACCTGAACCGTATGACCAAATAAGATTTTCTTCGGGGAAATGACTTATATACTTCTTTTCCATTTCTGCACATGGCCAGGAAACATCCTTTTGTCCTTTCTCGAGGGGTGCACCGATGGAATGAAGGCATGGTATAAAGTCACCCTTACCTCCAAGCTTTTTTATCACTTTTTCACCGACTCTGGTCATTATGTGCATATTGCATACAACATAAGGGCTATCAGTGATTTCAATGCCTATTTTTGACATGGGTGAATCAATCGGACCCATGGAAAACGGGATAACATAAAGTGTTCTTCCCCTCATACACCCTTTATATAATTTCCTCATGGTGTTTTTGAGTTCATCGGGATTGATCCAGTTGTTTGTAGGCCCGGCTTCAATCTCGATTGATGTGCTTATATATGTCCGTTTTTCGACTCGTGCCACATCACTTGGATCCGACCGAAAAAGAAAACTGTTCGGCCGTTTTTCCAAAGCAATTGCATTACCGTTTTTGACCATATGAGACATTAATTGATTATATTCCTCTTCGGAACCGTCGCACCAATGAATACACTCCGGGCTGCATAATTCAGCAATTTCCTGAACCCATTTGTTTAGTTTGTCATTTCGCGAAGCGTAATTTGCCATTCTTCTTCTCCCCATTGAAGTTATAATATATAACAATTTTTTCGAATTAATGTTTTGGATATTTTGATTTAATCAATTTAACGATGATGAATGGGATTTGTGGCATCGTTCCAAGTATATTCCATATGTATTATACATAAAAAAAGAGGGGTAATCAAGTTTCATTTGAATCAGGCATTTCAGAATAAATATTTAACAGCATATTTCGCATTCAAAACAATGTTGCGATGAATTAGTAATATTGGGATATTCAGCCAGTCTTCTTTTCTTGACTGCAAAACTCAGGAGTGTTATTTTAAAAAAACAATTTACCCGAATATTACAGGAGGTTTTAGTGAAAATAACGTATAAAAATTCAGTTAATCAAAAAATTTCAAACGACCACGAACTTTTAACCACAAAAACCGATCTTTCGCTTGATTTTACCGATACTGATCCATGGAGGGTTTTCAGAATTCAGTCGGAATTTGTCGAAGGTTTCGATGCGCTGTCAAAAATCGGGCCTGCCGTATCAATTTTCGGTTCTGCACGTACACCGGAAAGAACACCCTATTATGAAGCGGCGCGAGAAACAGGAAAACTGCTTGCACAAAGCGGCCTTACCGTTATAACCGGCGGCGGCCCCGGAATTATGGAAGCAGGAAACCGCGGTGCCGAGGAAGCCGGTGGCATGTCGGTTGGGCTCAACATCGATCTTCCCATGGAACAGGTTCCCAATCCATATCAAAACTTATCTCTTGAATTCAGATATTTCTTTGTCCGCAAATTGATGTTTGTAAAATACTCGTTAGGTTATGTAATATTCCCCGGAGGTTTTGGCACACTCGATGAGATGTTCGAAGCGCTGACACTTTCCCAAAACAGCAAAATCAATCATTTTCCTGTCGTTCTGTTCGGATATGATTATTGGGGTAGAATGCTTGACTGGATTAAAGAGACAATGCTCGGAGTACACTATATTGACGAGGAAGACCTCAACCTTTTCAGTGTAACCGATGATCCTGCCGAGGCAGCAAATTTTATAATCTATAAAGCACAAGAGTCAGGATTTTTAAAGGCATAGATTTATTTTAACTGAAGCATGAAGGGCATAAGGTTATTTATATAAAATTCAGTTCCTTTATGGTGAATTTTTAGTAACTCATTATTTACCAAATAATTACATTTATCGAATCAGCAGCATTTTTGAAGTTGCCTGGTATTTGTCTGAAGTCAATCGTGAAAAATAAATTCCTGATGAAACAGGTCTGTTATTGTTATCATTCCCATCCCACACAACCGAATGAGTTCCCGGTGTCATGTTTTCCGATACAAGCTCTCTGACTTGCTGCCCCATGATATTGTAAATAATGATAGAAGCAAAATCCGATGAAGGCAATGTGAAGGTAAGTGTAGTGGATGGATTGAACGGATTGGGAAATGGCGGGTTCAGGCAAAATTCATCAGGAACGACTTCAATGGATGTAATATTTTCCTGAAACGAAAATTTGCAGACAAACACATCGTAATTGTCATTTATGGTTCCGTATGTTGCGGGAAAATTGTTTGACCTAGTTGCTCCTGTTATGTACAGATTATTATCCTTGTCAATGGTTATATTCCCGATGTAGTCATAATCTGAAATACCAAAATATGTGGAATAAAGAAGGTCGCTTCCCGACTGATTCAGTTTACATATATATCCATTAAAGTCATCACCATCATAACTGTTATCATATGCATTTAAAGTTACCGGAAAATCATCAGACCACGTAAGACCGGTTATATAGGCATTCCCATATGAATCAACGATAATTTTAGAAGCATTGTCCTGTTCGGTTCCGCCGATAAATGTCGAATACACCAAACCGGTCCCTGTTGTATTAATTTTTGTTGCAAATACATCGTTATAAAAAATATTGTTTAAGGTCGAACAATAAGCACTTTCGGTTGTCGGAAAATCATTTATTTTTGTTCCTCCCACTATATAGGCGTTTCCGTTATTATCAACACAAATGTCAGCAACCGCACTGCCATATGATCCTCCGAAAAATGTTGAATATATCAATTCTCCGATATCATTCAGTTTAGATATAAATATTTTTTCACCAAGTATTTCTTTGCCTTTTGTTAACTCATTTACCGTAGTGGGAAATTCGGATGAATACGTATAACCAGTTATATACACGTTATTGCGGTTGTCAACCGATATCCCGCCGATGTAGTCATTTTTACTTCCTCCCAGAAATGTAGAGAAAATCAGGACACTTCCTGAAGGATTGATTCGGCATAGAAAGACATCGCCTACTCCATTATGTGTTGTATCTAATGCTTCGGCTGTTGTCGGAAAGTCGAATGAATCGGTTTCACCAGTAATATAAACGCAGCCTTCATCGTCAATACATAGTCTACTGTTACCGTCATCATACGAACCGCCGATAAACGTGGAATAAACCAGTTCATTTCCTTCGGGATTTATTTTGGAAACAAAAATTTCAACTTGCCCATTCGGTGTGGTATCGAATGCTCCTTCTGTTGTTGGAAACTGGAAGTTTTCCCATGTATAATAATAGTAGTAGTCAATAATGGCTTTTCCCGTTATATACGCACAACCATTTTCATCGACGGCTATATCGTTTCCACTTCCACGATAAATAAATGTTGAATACACAGGTAAATAATTCGAAGGGTCGATTTTACAGATAAAAATATCACGTTCATACAGATATTCATCATAAAATCCGGGTGTCGTGGGAAAATCTGAGGATTGGCTGTCACCGATCAGGTATATATAGCCGCTGTCATCGACTGCGATTCCATGAGCTTCTTCACCTTTACTGCCCCCTATGAAAACGGAAAAAACCAGTTCGGGATCGATAACAAGAGAATACCGGGGATCATATGAGTTAACTGTGAATGAAAACGTGTTCGGTTCGTTGTTATAATTTGAGTACTGCGCTTCCCGTTCAATTGTTTTATTATCGATAACCTGATAGCAGTACGGCTTTTTTTCAATTGTAGAACCGAGAGCAGTAAAAACGGTAAGATCGCCGCTTTCATCGATACGGCATGAATCCGCACCTTCATAGGTAAACAGTATGTTCCCAATATCACCATTAGGATTAACAACAAGGTCATATTTCAATGTGTTTTCGACACCGTAATACACAAGATCGATGCCTTCGTACAGGTCGGTAATCCGTATGGCCGCATAATTAGGCACATCGGTGACCCATTTTTCCGGATCGCCGCCGAAAAAGTAATTCGTATTCCAGGATAACCGGTCCTCGCCGGAAGCTACGGCATGTTCGTTTGTGTTAAGAAAAGTTCGTTTCAGTACAGTTAATTGTCCCATGTCAATATTTGTATTGCCCTGTTCGGCAGAAACTTTTTTGCCAACATATGAATCTTTTTGTGATTGCTGTTCATTTCCTTTTGTCAGAAGAAAAGTTGTTACGTTTGAAGTGAATAATATCGTGCAGTCAGATTTGTGAGATGAAAAGGTAACTTCGGATGAAAGTTGTCCGTTATTAAACGAAAAATATAACGGAATATTGTTGAATAATAAGGTATTATTTACTTCTTGAGACCTGACAGGTATGGTAAGAAATATTACATACAAAATAACGAACCTAAACAAGTGCTTCATAATAATCTCGCCAAATCTCATAAACAAATTACGCAAAATTCGCAGTAAACACAATTTTACACAAATAAAATATATATTGTATAGAATGTCAAGAAATAT
>JAFGMP010000343.1 GCA_016927495.1 Candidatus Latescibacterota bacterium
ATAATAGATATATGGTATGTAATATAAGTTTTGTTGTCAAGTGATATTTTTCACTTGCCCATAAAAATATGTATTTATTGGTAATATGTTGAAAATATTGAGGTTTGGTTAGGTTGAATTGTATGCTGATCAGATTTTTATCATGGGAATCATTTATCTAAAAAATCATGGTTCAGCTAGTTGTTAAATATTTTATTATCCGTGGCAATCCGTGTGCATCCGTGGCTAAAATATCAAATCCCCAGTCTTTTTTTATAGCCCCGACTCACATCCAGTTCGGTATTGTCTTTATCACACATCCTAACACGATACCTGCTGCCAAACCAGCGTATAATCTTTTCCAGGTGGTTCATGTTTATAATCGCAGACCGGTGAATACGAATAAAATCCTGTGCAGGAAGCTCTGATTCAAGCTCATTCAGGGTTTTTGTGATCAAATATGATTTGTCATATGTCGAAACCTGTACATATTTGTCCTCGGCACGGAAGAAAAAGATATTTTCGATTGCTATAAATCGGATAGCATCTCCCAGACTCACCTGAATACGTTTAATTTGAGGTTTTTTTATTTGAGTCAAAAAGCCTTCAAGATGCGCCTGAAATTTACTTTTATCATCCGTCGTGAGACGCTGCAACTTTTGTAGGGCAGTTTTAAGCCGATCAGATTCCACCGGTTTGAGCAAATAATCGATCGAATTCGTTTCGAACGCTTTCAGGGCGTACTCGTCATATGCTGTACAGAAAATGATGAGCGGTAAATGTTTCACATGGTCAAGAACCTCGAAACCATTCAATTCGGGCATCTGGATGTCCAGAAAAATCAGATCAGGATTTATTCGGTTGATTTTTTCAACCGCTTCCTGTCCGTTATAAGCGTTATCGATTATATCGATATTATCGGTGTACGGATAAAGAAGCCGTGTCAGACGTTCCACAGCCAAAGGTTCGTCATCGATGAGAATCGTCCTAAATTTCATTCTCCCGGAGTCTCCTGTTCAGTAACCGGCAGACAGATTTTTATATGAACCCCGTCTTCTCCGGTAAGGTGAAAGTCATAATCCTGACCGTACTGCAGATCGAGACGTTCCCGTACGGCCTGCAATCCGAATCCGTTGTTTGTCAGTTGTGATAAAAATCCCTCGCCGGTATCGGTGATCTCTATGCAGCAGTATGCGTCTTTACGGTAACACCGTATGTTTACCGTTCCCCCGGATTGTTTTGTGGCGATACCGTGTTTGATGCTATTTTCAACCAGCGGTTGTAAAAGAAGACCCGGAATGTTCATGTCCGACAATTTGCTGTCTATTTCTATATGCCATGTAAGACGGTCACCGAGTCGTACTTTCTCTATTTCCAGATATTCCCCAATGATACGTATTTCATCTGACAGCCTGACCATATCATGAGAACTGGCATCCAAAGTATAGCGGAAAAGGCTCGACAGCTTAACTACCATTTCCTCCGCTTTTTCAGGTTTGATTGGAATCAGACTGGCGATTGAATTGAGTGTATTGAATAAAAAATGAGGATTAACTTTTGCCCGGAGGGCTTCAAGCTCCGCTTTGGTTTTTAACCGTAAGAGGTTTTTTTCATTAATTTCCTTTTCGGCAAGTTTTGCGGCTGTCTTTTCAAGTTTCTCCCGTACCGTTTCGTAACTGGTAATTACCAGACTAAAAAAAACGGCGAAAAAAGTTACGGGACCGATTGACTCCCTGAACCAGTCAGCAGGTATCTGAGACTGAAAAATAAATTTGAAGACCAGGTAACAATTTAGTAGCCCTATCCAGCCCCCCAAAACAAACATAATAAGCAGTATAATTCCTTTTTTAAGGGAATTTTTAATATTGGGAACGCCACTCAATTCCACAGTAAACATGATAGAAAATCCGATTAAATGAAACGTCACAATTTGCTGCCATAATGTTTCGAAAATCGGATCTTCCATATAAAAGATATTTATCGCGGCAAAGAGCAGCGCAAATAATGTCAGAATTACGGAGAGCCGGAAGATATCTTTAATATTTAATTTAGTTATATGCTTCATTTCAGCCATCCATACTTCTAAAATTTTATTTAAGGATAAAACACAGCTTCAAGATACGGAATATAATGTCCTTCTTCAGTTTTGTCTCTGTTTTCTTTATTTCCTATGGCAACGGATGTCGCTGCCAACTGATATTTCATACTCGGCCATTATGATGTCTCAACTTTAACCGTATATGTTGCCGGTTTGACACGGTTTCCCTTGCTGTCATTCAAATCCCACACATACAGGTGGTGCCCCAGGTCGATGCTTGCTGCGGTGACTCCATCCACATCGGCATATTCGGATGATTTCGACCATTTCGGAAGATTAACCTGTTTCTCTTTTGCATAACCGCTGAATCCCGATACATAGACAGTTTTCACAAAGTTACCCTGAGCATCCTCAATCCAGACCGAGGTCTGAGGAGGAAGTTCGTCTCTAAATCCCAGAATAAAGTCGATAATAACACACGGATCGCTATACATTGCCCTGTCGAAGTGTTTTAACGGGGGTAATAATCGTCCAAACGTCATGGCGGCAGCTTCGGTTTTAGGGTAATCCGATATCACTTTTACCCATTCCGTTGTGGCTTTCTTATAATAAGCATATCCGAGCCAATACCGGGCTTCGGCCTTGAGATCATCGGGAGCATCGCTTTCAAGTACCACGATAAGGTCTCCCATCCCGCGCTCTAATCTGTTGACAAAAAACGGCATCATTACTGAACTTATACCGCTGGCAAGCCTGTATTTCACTTTATCAGGAGCTAACTTTACCGCTTTATCGAGAAGATTCACCACCTCGAAAGCAATGTTTGTCATGAATGTAGTGTCTTCGTAGATCCTTTCATCGTAACCTTTATCTGCTACATTGCCGTATGCCATTGCCAGTTCATAGAGCAGTTCGGGATTTTCGGGATCTTTTTCCAGCTTCTCCGTGAGTTCCGCAACAACTGGGACATCTCCGGCAAGGGTTTTTCTGGTTTTAGCCTGATGGTCACCCGAGGTCATATAATTTTTTAATTTTTGATCGGCCTGTTCCGCAAACGGTGTCCCTGGAGCAAGGTCGATTATTTTTTTCCATAAATCATAAGCTTTTTTCTGTTCACCCAGTTTATCATATCCGGTTGCCAAAAGACCGAGTTCTGTTAAATACATGGTATCGCGTTTACCGTCCTTATCGGGTTTCCGTAAAGTCATGAGTTTTTCCAGATCGTCGACACCCTGTCTGAGTCTGCCAAAAAATTCAGGTACATTGATTCCCATCATGCCACGGTTTAAAAGTGCGATAATGTTATTGCCGTCAATTTCAACCGCCCTGTCAAGCAGTTCAAACGCTTTTGTTGTCAATTCACCCGCCATATTCATATCACCGGATTCAAATGCAGTTCCTGCCTGCATTCCCGTAAAACCGCCGAGATACCCCAATAAAGCAGGATTGTCGGGATATTCTCTCAGAGCTTCCTGCATGATCCGAACCGCTTCTGAAATATTACCGGAATGTTGTTTCGATTCGGCCTCACCGATATACTCTTCTATGGACTTGCAACATGCCTCGCCTGCCTGAATAATAACGAGAGAAGTCAATAAAATAACTGCCGGATACCTCATGTCATCCTCCTATATTAAGTTCACACCATGTGTTTCCATGGATTAATATAAAAAAAAGTTGAAAAAAAGAAAAATATGTGACTGACGAAAGGAATATTCTACAGTATGAATGGTACATAAGGAGGATAATTGGAAAGAAATAAGGATAAACCGTCAAAATAAATAATCTCAATTCGCGACGAATCGTAAAAAACAAAGGGCAGATCTAAGTGTCTGCCCTATATTTTTTATTGACTGGTTATTAATTACCGCACTTTTTACAAATACCGTAAACCTGATAAACGAAATCACAAACCGGAGAGGTTTTCGATACCGCGTCGGCTCAGCATTGTTCCTTCCATGAGATACAGATCGATCAAGGCATTAAGGTATGACACCATCGACCGTGCCTCATCGAGTTGACTGGCAGTAAAATCCCGCTGTGCCTGCAGAACTAAAAAGTTTGTCGATTTCCCCACACGGAATTTTTCCTGTTCTGCGTCCATGTTACGTTCCTGAAGTTCACGGGTCACACGGGTAGCGACTATCAGTTCCTTAGATCGCACTGCCTCGATATATGCCGATCTGACATCAAGCTGCACAAGCCTTTCCATGTTTATTACCGCCATCTCCATCTGCTGCTGAGTGCGGCGTGCACGTTCGACACGGGCTCTCGCTCCGCGGTTTGGAACCGGCATAGCAAACGTAAAACCTGCTGTAGCCTCATGAAACGGACTTTGAAGGTCGGGTATCGCATCTTTGAAGGTCTTGGCATAGGTCGTTTTCCCATAGGTAATGAAAAAGTCCAGGCGCGGCAAAAGGCCATTTTTTGTCTGCTGAATATCCAATTCACCCTTCTTCAGATTCAATTGCGCCTGAATTAAATCCGCTCTGAATTGCATCCCGAGTTCCTCATGGACGGCAATAGCATCGAGAGTATCGGTGGGAATAAACGGTTTATCCACCGGGACAGGCCTCGATGACCAGATATCAATCCCGGACGGATTAAGGAGAAACAGAAAATTCAGCCGCGCCTGCTCATACCTGCTTTGTGCATCGATGAGTGCTTCACGACGTGTGGCAACCTCGGCATGAACAGCGGCAAGTTCCAGTTCGGGCAACCTGCCGACAGCCACACGTTCGAGAGATTCCTGCAGTTGCTTATCCGCCAGTTCGAGAGAACTTTTCTGAATATTGATTTCTTCTGCGGTGAGATAGAGATTCCAGTAAGCTTTTTCGACATCAGCCACTAAATTTTCAGCTACAGCCTTGAGTTCGGCTTCTGAAATTTCGATATCGAGTTTGGCTTTACGGAGATTTGCCAGATTCGCACCTATTCCGAAACCACGCAGTAAAGCCTGTGTTACGGTAACTCCCACAATCCCTGAAAACTGATCCGTATAAAGACTCGATATCGATCCGGTCATGGACATATTAGCCGAAACAATCGTCCCAGTAGGTAAAGTTTCAGAAATTCCGATATCGTAATTTGAACGGTCCCATGTCATCCTTATAGGATTAGGCTGAGCGCCGAGAAAACGCTGAAGTTTGGTTTTATTCTGATCCGCCGATGCTGTTATTTCTGGATCGAAATCCGCACGTTCTTCACTGGCAAAAGTCTGATATTTTGCCGGTTCCTGACGTTGAATTGTTACCGTTGGATTTTGTTCAAGCGCCTGAAATATTGCATCCTTGATATTTATTTGAAGTATTTCTCCCCCTGAAATCCCGCTAAACGGATTATCCGCAATTTCATTTTCCGCGGCTCCTGAGATACCTGCGAAGAAGAATAATATCAGGCAGGTTGTCAATATATTGACGAAGTATCTCACAAAACCGTTATCTGATAAAGTAAAGGCCATCATGATTCCACCGGATTATTGTTGGATTTATGTTTCTGTTCGAACAGCGAGTAAACAACCGGTATCAGTACCAGCGTTATAATCGTGGAGCTAAGTAATCCGCCGATCACAACCCGTGCAAGAGGTGATTGTGTTTCACCACCCTCACCAAGCCCCAGGGATAGAGGCAGAAGACCGAGTACTGTGGTTAAGGTTGTCATAAGAATGGGTCGCAGACGCCGTGAACCCGCAGTTTTAATCGCCTCCATCAATTCCATACCCGCATTTCTTCTCAATTGATTAGTGTAATCAACAAGCAGAATTGCATTATTAACCACAATTCCGGCAAGCATAATACATCCGATAAATGCCTGCATACTAAATGTGGTATTAAAAAGGATCATGGTTACAACTATTCCGATTAATGCCATGGGAATGGAAAAAAGCACGATAAACGGATCTCTGAAAGACTCGAATTGTCCCGCCATAACCAGATATACCAGAAAAACTGCGAGTATTAATCCAATTAAAAGCTCATGAAACGCTTCCTGCTGTTCTTCGTAATCACCGCCGAAAAGAATGGCGAAATCTTTCGGAACCGGCACGGAACGCAATTCATTCCGTATATCGCTGATAACGGAACCCATATCACGGTCGGTGAAATTGGCCTCTATTGAGATGATCCGCTCCTGGTCTTTACGTTCAATGCGGACGGGGCCTTCACGAGGGAGGGCTGTTACAACATTACGCAGAATCACCGGCTCACCACGGTTATTGACGACAATGAGGTCAAGCAGGTCGGACAGATTTCTTCTGTCTTCTTCACTCAACCGTACCAGAATTCGGTACTCTTTACCGCCCTCACGATAATATGATGCGGGTGATCCGCCGACGGCTGTTTCAAGAGCATCTCCAATCATCGATACCGTCAATCCAAGATCTGCCGCTTTTTGACGGTCAATCCGAATCACCTGTTCCGGGCTTCCCTCCTCACGGCTGATGCGGGTATCGGTAATTCCGGGAACCTGATTGACAACCTGGTCAACTTTATGAGCCATTGCCTGTGCAATATCGAGATCATACCCACGTACCTCAACACTTATTCTGTCGGATGATGCTGAACCCAGGCGAAGCAGAAAACTTGTTCCTGGCCTCGTACGGGCGGTAACACCGGGAAGATGGGCAAGAGGCCTACGCAGGTCATTTGATATCTGTTCACTGCTTCGTTTACGGTCCTTAATAGGAACAAGATTGATACGTATTTCGGAAGTGTGACCTCCTGATGACCCCCAACCACCTCCACCAACCCGTGAATACATCGATACCATCTCAGGTACTTCCCTGCGTACGATGTCTTCCACAGCCAGTGTGGCACGGTCGACAACATCAAGTGTAGAGCCTACTGCCATTTCAAGGTTTACCCGTACCTCACTTTCATCAGATGCGGGCATAAGTTCCACACCGACAAAGCGAACCAGAAAAACTGAAATGATAAAAAGTACCAAAGTTGTTAAAATTACAGTTCTTCTATGATTCATAGCCCACTGAAGAAGTCTGCTGTAATGCTGCTCAATTTTTCTGAATGTATCTTCACTGTATGAATAGATTTTATGGAGACGGCTTTCACCTTTATAGTGCTCTGAACTCTGGTAGCGCAGATATCGTGAAGCCAGCATGGGAACAAGCGTTGATGCTACAAACAGCGAACACAACAGTGAAAAAGCAACAACATACGCCATCTGCTTGAACATAATGCCGGACATACCTCGGATGAAAACAACCGGTAAAAACACAACCAGAGTGGTTAGTGTACTGGCAACTATAGCCGCCCATACCTCCGATGTTCCCACCAGTGCACTCTTTTTCGGCTTTTCACCCTGTTCACGGTAACGGTAGATATTCTCCAGCACAACAATCGCATTGTCGACAAGCATACCTATCCCGAGTGCAAGCCCACCGAAAGTCATAATATTAAGGGTAAAACCGCCAAAATAAATAAGCGCGAATGTTGCAATGATCGAAATGGGAATTGCAGTTGCAATGATTGCAGTGCTCGATATATTACGAAGAAATACGAAAAGAATAATGACTGCCAGAATACCGCCGATAAGTGTGGAGAATCCCACATTTCTGATCGATTGTTTGATGTAGATGGATTGGTCAAAGATTGGCGACATTTCAATCTGTGGAATATCACGATTGATTTTCATTACCTCTGCATGAGCTGCTTCAGCCACTTTCACGGTGTTGGATCCGGACTGCTTATATATCGAAAACCGCAGTCCCGGTTTGCCGTTAATACGGCTCAAGTCTCTGATTTCTACCCATGAATCCTCAACATTAGCCACATCCTTGATCTGTATGGGTGTGCCTCCCCTGATGGTTACCACCGTATTACGGATTTCGTCAAGAGACAGAAATTCCCCCTGCGTACGGATAAGAACATCCATATTACCCCGTTCAAAAAGTCCTGCAGGTATATTACGGTTTTCATTACGGAGGGCGGAAATTATTGCGTCTGTCGATAATCCCAGCGCTTTAAGCTGAGCGGCTTTCAGGTCGACATGAATCTCGCGGTTCAGACCGCCCCTGATGGCAGTGGATGCTACTCCGGGTACACGTTCCAGACGGTACTTTACCTGATCCTCGACCAACTGACGCAAATCCAGTGGATTCAGATTACTTGAAACTCCATAATAGAGAATAGGAAATGCCGATATATCAAACTTATATATTCTCGGGCGTTCTATATCCTCCGGCAGACGGCTCATGATACGGTCGATGCGGTCACGGATATCATTTGCGGCCACGTCCAGATTTGTCCCCCAAGTGAACGCAACCCGTACATTGCTAGACCCTTCAGTAGATGTCGAGGTAATTTCCTCAACACCCTGCACTGCAGCAAGAGCTTCTTCGATGGGCCTGGTAATCAACTCTTCAACTTCCTGAGGTCCCACATTACTGTACTCGGTACTGACAGAAATCGAGGGATATTCGACTTCCGGCATTAAATCGATAGATAACCGGAAAAATGAAACCACCCCAAGTGTTACTATGATAAGAAAAATGACCGTCGTCAGGATCGGACGGCTGACAGAACCATTAGCTATATTCATCGTCCGGACTCCTTATCCAATCCCGGTGAATTTTTACCGTCCTGAGCCGAAACCGAATTACGGCCGCTTTCAGGAAGAATAACGGGACTCCCATCCTCCAGAAGATGTTGACCAAGCGTTACAACCTGTCCGGTAAGTTCGGGACTGAGAATCTCAGTTTTTTCCTGAGTCACAATTCCTGTAGTTACAGGATAATAACGAGCAATATTGGTCTTTGCACTTTCATCAGTCTGAACAATAAAAATCCCATCATGCCCTTCACGTCGTATGATCGCCTCACTGGGAACAACCCGGGCCGAATCTTTTTCTGACAAAATAACCCTGACTCTGGTAAACATACCGGGCTTAAGCAATAATGAGTCGTTTGCCACTTCCACTTCCATTTTTGCCACTCGTGACGCCTCCTGAATCAAGGGCGCAATGCGGGCAACCTTCCCCTGAAAACGTTTTGACGGGAATGCATCAACCTCGACTTCGGATGACTGTCCCACGGTGATACGTCCGTAGTCACGCTCGATAATTGTCGTACGGATAAGTACATCTTTAATACCAATTACCGATACAAGGGGCGCATTCGGTGCCAGAAGACTTCCCTCGTCGACATAACGCTCTCCGATAAAACCGGGTTCAGTTGCCTTAAGTACAGTATAACTTAGCCGTATTTTTGCAGAACTAAGAGACGCTTCACGCTGTTCAACCTGCGCCCGGGCAAGTTCGAGCCGTGACTTTTGAGCTTCGTATGTCGTGTTTGCCGTATCAAGTTCCGAAGGTGATGCTATCCCTTTCTTCTGAAGAGACTGAACACGTTCCATTTCCTGTCTTGACAGTTCAAACTGACTTTCGGATTCGGTCAGGGATGCCTGAGCGATTTTCAGATTAGCTTCAGCCTCATAAACAGCCTGCTGGTATTCCGCATCATCGATCCGTGCTATAAGTTCTCCAGTATTTACCCAATCACCGATCCTTTTGGTAAGCTCTACAACTCTACCCGACACTTTCGGGGCGACGACATACTGATAAATCGGATATACCGTACCGGTAAACTCGCGGATTTCCTTGATCGGTTCGAATGTTATAGTGTCAACTTCAATAGCAACAGGCGGCCGTCCCTGCTGTCCTGTGCCCTCACCCGAACTCTTGATTAACAGAACCACACGCCACGACAGAAACACCAAAAAAATGATGCCGACTATTCTTAACACATTTTTCTTCATAGTTTTTACCTTGTAATTATGATTTTTCTATATTCAATGGATTATTAACCAGCAATCATAAATATGAAACCATACATTACATCACACAGTCCATTCACTTATAGCCCCTGAGACAATTACCAAACAGCTTAATAAATTATATTCTGAATAAAATTCAATTGTGTTATATATTCAAAGTATTGATAATAATTCAATTTTAAAATTAAAAAAATTATCGGAGAAACTTTATTTAATTTTCAGGGTAAAATACTCACAGCTTTTGTTTATAACCGGATTTGATTATACGTTTTTTTGCTACCATTTTTTTTACGTTAACTGTATAATTTTGTATGACGCTTAATATACCGTAAAGGTTTAAAGGTTTCATGTAAAATTTACAAAAATTAAAATTATTTCATAATTGTACGCATCGGAAT
>JAFGMP010000344.1 GCA_016927495.1 Candidatus Latescibacterota bacterium
AAAAGGATTGAATGCATGATTGACAAAATCGATTTAAAAATTATGTATTTGCTTGGGCGGGAAGGCCGTATCGCTAATATTGATATAGCCAAACAACTGGGTATACCAAATTCAACAGTCAGGCAGCGGCTTAAACGATTGGCTGAAATGGGTGTTATTAACTTTTCCTGTGAAATTACTCCAAAAAAGTTCAAAGAAATCATTATTGTGTTTTGTGGTATTGTTATTAACGCCAACAGAGAAAATATATTAAATGAACTGGATAAATTCCCGCATACACTTTTTAGTGTAGGAATTACCGGACGTTATGATTTTCTGGTTGTGTTTGCAGCAGAATCCACAGAAAAAATCAATACCATTCTCGGGAAAATAAATTACATCCATGGTGTGGTGCATACCGAATCGTTTATCGTACTGGAAAATAACGGAATGTTTATCCGATCCGATAAATTCAGTCAGATTTTCCAGGAAGAATTAATCGCAAGGGGCGAGATCGAAGATAATTGAAAAGGTATCGGGAAAGTAATAGTATATACGAACAATATTTAAAAAAAACCTAAAGCCCGCATAATAAGACCATACGGGCTTTAGGTGTGGAGGGGACTGCGGAACAATCATATCATTTATATATAATGACTGTTGAGCAGCTCGATAGGTTCCATTTTTTATTATTTAAGAAGCAGCATTTTTTTAGAACCGCTGAAATTTTTACCGTGAACGCGGTAGAAGTATACTCCCGAAGCCATTGTGCTGCCGTCGAACCGTACGCTGTGCGTTCCGGCGGGAAGTATACCGTCAACCAATCGTGCCACTTCCTGTCCCATAATATTGTATACCGAAATCTGTACGTTGCCGGTCTGAGGCATACTGAATTGAATAAACGTAACCGGATTAAACGGATTCGGATTGTTCTGCATAAGGCTGAAACTTTCAGGAATCTGTTCATCTTCCTCAACCGCGGTCACGGATTCGTCATATTCGAACAGACCGAATGAACTGAAATTCTTTGTATATGCTTCAACACATTTATTTGTGGCATCGATGCGGGTTTGCAGAATTTCCCATTCGGGATTTTCCGAAGGATCCCAATTCGCAGGATCGATATCTGACGGATCCCATTTCGGATTATCTCTCCAGTGGGCTATTCTCAGCTTATCGGGATCGAAATCACCATCGAAATCGCTTTCATCATAATATATTCGTACGAGCGCACTATCCATATCGGCGCGGATTGTCGAGTCTGCATCTATCTCAACCATCTTGACAAAGCGATAACTGTTAAGTGTTTTGTGAAGATTCACACGTACTTCCGTAATCCGTATTTCACCGGAAACTCCTTCATCATTATCACTACCGCCTGGAGGTATTACTCTTGTTTTCAGGGTTAAATCTATCGAAGCATTTACTTCTGTTTTAACATCGAGTACCAGTTCATTGCTGTTGGTGTGCGCCTCTATACGCTGGCTTGTACTCGGAACTACAAGCACCTTGACCGATCCTGATACACTTTCCGGCTTAAGCGATTCAATCGTGCATGATGCGAAATCGAGCACACCGCGGATAACATATTTCCCGCCATGATCGGGCACTTTCCCGTCGAATGTTCCCTCATGATAGAATTCACGGGTTTCTCCGGGTTCGAGGGTAATCGGGGATTCTACCGAACTTTCACCGGTATTTTCATTCGAAGACCATATAAGATCTCCGTTCGAACCGATTATCGACCATATGACATAGTTCTCGCTGTCAAAGGTAAAGGTTACCGAATCATTACGCCGGTTTGTGATACTCATAAAGGCTTTGTACTGCGAATCGGGCTGGTAAACCGAACTTCCCGTACCGAATGTAATAATCAGGCCTTCCACTTCCCAGCGGTTTATGGTAAGAGGACGGTCCGGGTGTTCGAGTTTGGGTTTGAGAACAATACGCATTATATCTTTCTCACCAAGAAATCGAATTGTCTCGCTATATGGATAATAGCCGTCCTTGTGAACATTGAGAATGTAATACGAGCCGATTGGTACCTCATCAAGCACGAAGGAACCTTCACCGTCGGTAACGGCAGACCAGGTGTGTACGTCGGTAGCCGGCATAAAACTGAGTTCGCTTTCATAGTTTCTGGGGAGGATGGCATGCAGGCTCAATTCGGCGCCTTCAAGAGGTTCATATGCTTCATTTGTAACCGTATCGTTCTGGCTCGGAGTAACGACTACTCCGGCAAGCGTTCCGAAGATCAGGTCTTTCGACACGATAAACTCGGTTTTAGCCAGGTCTGTGTATCCGTACAATCCTGCATATAATACATGACCGCCCGGCCACGGTGTAAACAGCGTAGCGATGTGTTCACCCTGGTAGGACACAGATTGTCCGGCGTATACGACAACCTCTTCCGTTACCGGAGTTGAGGAAAGCAGCAATTCCACGTACGGTATTTCACGGTCTATCATGTATTTTACCGGATTATTTGCATACACGTCGATAGTAATATCGCTATTGGTGGGATTATTTACTGTTAACGTAAAGTCAATAGTCTCACCCGGGGCATATGTTTCTTTCCCGGTGGCGACCGAAAGCTCCAGGCCTTCGGGAAGCGTCTGACGTTCGGCTGTCATGAGAAATCCTTGCATCGCCCTCAGTTCCGTACCGATTAAGCTTGCGGTAATTATGTGTTTTCCCTGTGGAATTACATAATCTTCAGGAGTGTGTGTGAAATTCCATTTATACACATCACGGGCAGCTATCGTAACGGTTGTTTCAGCCTGAATAAAATCCCGTGTAGCCGACCACCGATACAAGTCATCAATTGTATAATCGATCTGGAACGCGGAAGGGAATTTCAATTCGATATCTTCATCGCTCCAGTTTAAGACGCTGATTTCTATCTCAATATTTTCACCCTGTGAGTATATCTCCTTATCGAGTTTAACATCCATGCGGTATCTGACCGGTGTCGGCTCGTAACCACTGAATTTAACCAGACGGTGTTGTTTGGGGCCTGCAATTGTATCCCATTCACGCATGACACAACCGGTCCCGGGAGCGAACCATTCATCAACATACCCTGCATCCATAACACCAGGACGAGTCAGTCGGAAGTGGTAGACATTTTTAAATTCACCCATTGGAGTGTCGAGTGCGGCGCTGTTTTCGACAAGTGTCATCGTTGCGCCTTCGTTAATATCGTTAAATTTATCCCGTTCATTTACAACATTACCCTGGGAGGGATTTTCTTTATCCGAGTTTAAGCCTTCCCATTGAAGTTGCCATGAATCACCCGGTTTTGCGTCAAAATCATAAACGAGGCGACGATGATCGTCTTTCCATTCATAGATTTTGTTTCGTATGCGAACAAATATACGCTCTTCATGATTATAACTTTTGAAAATAAAGAGATGGGCTGTTTTTATTTCCGGCATCCCGATCATTTTGAATGAGCTTATCGTGTCCACGTTGTCATCATCATAAACCCATGTCATACCCTGATCGAGCGGAAAATAATCATCGTCAGCCGCGTAAAGAACAGCAGGCATTACCAGAATAACGGTTGTGATTAAAATCAACAGTTTTCTCATCGTGTGGTCCTCCCATAAGTTTTGTTTCCCATAACCGGGAAAAATTATAATCAGAATACTCAAGAAGCGGCTTTTTAATCATTTAAAGAAAAAATGCATATTACCGTAATTATGGCACAACAAAAAACCGCTTCCTGAAAGTTCTCATCAAAGATAAAAATATCAAGAAACTAATGATAATACGGTGATATATATCACCCGGATAACAAATATTTTTCATCCTTGCTTTACTGTAAAGATGCAATGTATATGCCAAGAATTGATTTGGCTGGCAAATAATATTTTATCCTCAATAATAATAAGAGCTTACAACAATAATATGTGATATGGTTTTTTGTAATTGCTTTACATGCCACACCAACATTATTGTCGGAAAATAGTCTTGGGAATTTTAATAACCGGTTGAAAATAAGATGGTTATAGGGTAACAGATTAAAAACACCATATTCGACAATGTTGTCGAGGCAGGGAACTTTTTTCGCAGATATTAAGTTAAAAAAGTAACAGGTAACTTGATCACTGGGAAAAATACATAAAATGTATTATATTTATTGTTTGATGTTGGAATTCCGAAAAATATATGTCGGTTATTTTATTTAAACGTAATTGCAGACATTTTTGTAAATTTAAGAGTTTTGTGTGTTTATGACAACAACGTACAAACCGATTGTGAATTCCAACCTGATACCGAACTGCAGGTTGGTTTTTTTATTTGGAAAACACGAATTTTAATATATAACGGAGGAATCATGAGCAAAAATGTAAAGTATTTGTTAATGGCAATCATGCTCGGAACCGGCCTGATATTAATCACGCAACGAAATGTATATGCTCAGAAAATAATCGAAATTAATCTGGACGCTTCAATAGATGTGGTAATGGGGAACAGTTATCATATCAAGCAGCTTGAAATGGGAATTGAAAGAAATCGCCAACTACTGAAAGCCCGGCAAGCCTCTCTGAAATCCAAGGTATACATGGAACTTATGGCGCCAGAATATAAAGCGGTATCGGATTATAAATGGAACTCAACGTTGAAAAAAGATGAAATAATCAGAGAGAACACAAGTCTCTGGCAAATGGACCTTGCGATACGGCAGCCGGTTATACTATTAGGATATCCCACGAATGGATATCTTTCATTAAACAATAAAATTTACAAATACATACAAACTGACGGTTATGAGGACGTCAATTATTACAACAGGTATTATGTAAAATATGAACAGCCGTTTTTTCTGCCAAACGAATTGAAAAACGATATTGAAGATGCCGAGTTGGACCTCGAAATGCGGGAACTCGAGTATATTCAGGACAGAGTATGGTTAATCGACCGTGTTGTGGACGATTATTACGATCTTTTTGAGTTTACCTATTACAATACGATTTATAACATTCAGATAAAAAACCTGAATAACATTGTCGGTATAGCGGCTGAACTTGCAGGACAGGATTCAACCCGGCAGATGGACAAAATACAGGTACAGGTTGAACTGGCCAATGTGAAGGAAACCCTGCTGAAAAACCAGAGCGATTTGCGCCGTCAGGAGTCGGAGACCAAACAACGTCTGAGATTGAGCGTGGAGGATTCGGTTTTTGTAATACCCAACATAGAATTCAATCCGATAACGGTAGATGTGGACCATGCTATACAGCAGGCATTTTCATTGAGGCCGACCTTAAGGATGCTCAACATTGAAAAGCGGAAAGATGAATTAGACCTCAATAATTCAAAGGGCTGGGATGCTTTTCATGTTAACCTTGAGATGACCTACGGCCTTGAAAAACAGCACGAGAGATATCAGTCGTTATGGCAGGAGTATGACAACAGTTATTCGACCACGCTCAACGCATATGTTCCGATATGGGATTGGGGACGCCGTAAAGCACGAATCGAAGCGGAAAGAATATCAATGGAACAAACCGAACTTCAGATTGAAGAAAACCAGCACGAGATACGAAGCGAAATAATAAACACCGTCGAAAATGTTCTTGAATTTCAGCAGCGAACGATCAACATGATGGAAAACAAGAAAATAGTCCAGAACATAACAGACATGAGTATCGAACAATATACTTACGGTGCAATATCGCTTCAGGATTTATTACAGATAGTAACCAGGCAGCGGGAAACCGAGGTCAATTTTCTCGAAGCGTATCAGGGGTACAGAAGGTCTCTTCACGATCTAATGATGAAAACTTATTATGATTACGAACATGGCATATCACTGATCGATAAATACAGGCCGCAGAGCTAAATGACCGGTATTATTTAAAAAATATTGCCCACAATCCAACCATATTATTTTTTACCGGAGGATCGGTGATACAATACAAAAAAATATTCAATTCAATAACGGTACTAATATTGATTTTTTATATACACGGCAGTGTTGAATCACATGCCCGGGAATTGATTAATCTTTCTCTTGAATCTGCTGTCGATATCGCGATGAAGAACAGTTACAGAATCAAACAGCTTGAACTGGGTATCAAAGAAACCCGGTATTGGCTGAAGTCCGAACGTGCGGCATTAAAATCCAAGGTTTACATGAACCTCATATCACCGGAATTTGATTCTGTTTCCGACAGCAAATGGAATTCGACACTGGGTATAAACGAAATAGTCAGGCAAAACACACGGCGCTGGCAAATGGATTTATCGGTCAAGCAGCCGGTAATAGTATTAGGGCATCCCACAAACGGTTATCTGTCATTAAATAACAAAGTCTACCGGTATCTTCAGAAAGAGAATGGTATGGAAGATGTCGATTATTACAACCGATTTTTCATAGAGTATGAGCAACCGTTTTTCCGGCCCAATGAATTGAAAAACGACATTGAAAATGCCGAGTTAAATGTGAAAAGAGAGGAACTCGGCTATATACGTGACAGAGTCAATTTTGCCAACAATATTTCATACGAATTTTATACGTTGTACGAATTAGTTGACAGAAGCATGATCTATAGCCGTTATATTGAAGAACTTGAAGAGATATATGATATTGCCCATTCCTCGGCTCTACAGGACACGACACAGAAAATCGATGAAATCAGGGCACGGGTTGAGTTGACGAATGCCAGAGAACTGCTGATGAAAAATCTAAGTGCGCTGCGCCTGCAAAAGTTGAATATGAAGCAGCGACTGAGATTAAATGTACAGGATTCTCTCATGGTTGAACATACCGTTTCTCTGAAACCAATCAATGTTGATTTCGAGCAGGCATTACAATACGGTTATACATTGCGGCCTCATATACGATTATTAAACATCGAGAAAAGAAGAAGAGAAATTGTGCTCGATAACGCCCACGGCTGGGATTCATTCCATATGGAACTGGAGATAACACTTGGATTTGAAAAAAATGATGACATGTATAGTGCACTGTGGGATAAATATAGTAACAGTTACTCCGTTTCTCTCAACGCATACATACCTATCTGGGATTGGGGACAGCAGAAATCAAGGCTGGAAGCTCAAAGAATGTTTGTAAAACAGGCAGATTTAAATATCGAGGAAAATCTGGATTCCATTAAAAGCAGCCTCAGTACGACCTTAACCAACCTTGAGGACTATCAGCAACGTGCGTTAAATTTACAGAAAAGTGTTACATTGGCTCAGGAGATCAGCGATTTAAGCATCCAACAATACAGGAATAATAAGATTTCCCTTCACGGTGTTCTGCAAATAGTTGACAAACAAAGGGAAACGGAACTCAATTTCCTCGATGCTTACCTGGGTTATCGCAGAACCCTTGAATCACTCAAATCACTCACCTATTATGATTATGAAGAAAATGTTTCGTTGCTTGAAAAATTTCGCCCGGTATCATCAGGTAACAGTTAAAAATCAGGGGTACTCCCTTAAAAGGAACACCCCTTTTATTAATGCCTTATACCAGGAAGGCCGATCACTTCAGCAGCAGCATCCGTTTCGTATTCACCTTGTCTCCCAGCTTCAGGTGTGAGAAATATATTCCCGACGATACGGACATACCGTTTTGATCACGGCCGTCCCAGTGAACTGAATACATGCCCTGCGGCATAATCTCCGAAATAAGGTCACATACTTTCTGTCCCATGACATTGAAGACGGAAAGTGTGACAAATGCATTTTCCGGAATCATGTATTCAATTGTTGACGACATATTGAAAGGATTCGGATACACTCCGGTAATACCGAAATCAGCCGGAACCTTTTCGGTTACTGCAGTGGGTTTAAAGTAATTATCCGGGTCAAAATCAGCGGTGTAGATATACTTGAACTGACGACCAATATCATCTGTTCCATACTTTTCGAGAAGTGTATAACATATTTTGCTTCCGTCGGAAGAAAAAGAGCACTCGGTGGCTTTGACATAGTCATACGGAGGTACATAATCATATTCACGGCCGGTATCGGTATTTATGGCACGAAGCCACTGATCTCTGCCATTGCCATTATCACCTGTAACACTGCAGATCAACCATTTGCCATCGGGAGAAATACGGGGACCATACCAGTTAAGCTCAGTTGTCATCTGCACCGGTTCACCGCCGTCGATTGATACTTTGTAAATGCTGGTAGTGCTATATTTGTTAATTTTCGCACTGTAATACACCGTAGAGCCGTCAGGAGACACCACAGGACTTCTGCCAAGCTCCGACAGTATGATTTCCTGTTCCGTTTTAAGGTCGCGAACGATAATGCCGCTCTGATAAGAATAGGGATCGTTAGCGCTTCTGTTCTTATTGAATCCGGCATACACAATTTTACTGCCGTCAGGTGTATAACAGAGTTCGTAAGCGCCAGTAAGAATTGTACGGCCTTCATGCGTTTTGGGATTAACCGCTTTAATTTCCGGTATTAATTCATGGGTTTCACGGAGTTCACCGGCATCATCGAGAACAGCAAAAGATCCCCATTCTTCATCATAAACAAATTCCCTGAAGATGATTTCTTCACCATTCGGAGTATAGTCTAATAATTGTTTAAAATAACCGCGTGTGATTAAATCAATATTGTTAGCTTCGGACTTAATCCTTTGCGCGTCGATATACACAAGGTCAACCTTTTCGTCTTCGAGGGACAGCGACCAGATAGCACATTCGGTACCGTCGGTAAATACGATACCCGATCCATCAGGAGTGTACAGGGGATATTGCTGGCCTCTTTCCAGATACCAGTCGAAAGCGTTGACAAGATTCATACCCGAGGGTATTTTGTCATTCCACTGGGTTGAAAATTCTATCTTACCGGATGGCGGGACATTGACCGATATTGTTGGCCTGATTTCTTCGCTGTAATCACCGTATTGATCACCTTGATACAACAGAACAGTATAGAGATCAAATGAGTGAAGCTTTTCCAGTTTATCGGGATTGAAGTCGATAACATTGACTTGGGTCGAGACCGAGGGTCTGTACCATATTTCACTGCCGTCATGTGACCATGTAGCACCTATGATACTGTCGTTTGTTTGCCAATTAATCACGACATAATGCTTTTTTGATTCGATATGATACACTAATAAAGCATTAAAATGAACAGTTTCGGTTTCCAATGTCAAATGATATGAGTGATTGTAAAGGATGTATTGACCCTCGGGAGAATGTTCTGAATACCCTATAGCTCCAATATTAAAAAAAGTAATTTGTTCTTTGGTTCCACCCACGTTATATCTGTAGAGATTATGTATTGGTGTATAGTCCTTAATATAGGTTTGATTATACGGAGCGGTAACATAAGAACCATCGGTACTTACAGAATATTCGGGTGTACGATAGGACAGAGTCATCTCTTCAGCATTTATTACATCATCTATCGTACCGGTGGCGGTATCATACCGAACAAGTATGTAAGGATGAAGACCTGCTAAAAAAGAACTGGCATCTTCATCCATACGGTAGAAATATATGTATTTGCCGTTTCCGGACCACTTTGCCATAATCGCATTATCGGCAAAAACACTGTGTTCACCCGTAGCTATGTTGATATATTCAAGCCTGTAGAGAGTATTATCGCCTGAATAGACACGGGTATACCAGAGTTCGCTGTCGTCAGCGGAAAACTGGCATAAACCGAATCCATCGTCGGGATATTTTGTATTCGATAAAATTTTTACCGGCTCGCCCTCACCGGTGGGAATTAACCATATTCCCGATTCTGTAGTTATTGCCTGCATTTCCCCGTTATGGGAAATTGTCATCGATCCGATCCAGGTATCCGGGGCGAGTATATCGGCATACTGGATTTCACGATTTTCTGCAAATGCCGGTAAAGTCAGCAAAAGCAGCACAAACACCATGATGAAGCATTTTCCGGATTTCATTATGAAACCTCCTTTAAGTTATTCTGAAGCGGGGAGATCATTTTCTTATTACCTCTATTGTATATACAGCATCTTATGTGTTACAATATTGTTGCCGCTGTTAAATTTTAAAATGTACTGGCCCGATACCACTTTCCTGCCTGAATCGTCCGTTCCATCCCAAGTCATGCTGTAATTTCCGGTTTGGGCGAGTTCTTGCTCAAAAACCCGAATTTTCTGTCCGAGAATATTGTATACCTCAAGCCGAGGCTTTTCGTCATAATTAAACGAAAAGGTTATCGTCGTTTTATCGTTGAACGGATTCGGAAAATTGCTGATATACAACGAGTTCTGCGGTTGTTCCGATGTGATCCCGCTTGGATTCATAACGTCCGAGGGATCGAAATCCATGGAATAGACCTTCGACTGCACGGTATCCTTAAACTGAGTCAGAAGAATATACCAGATACTTTTACCGTCAGGCGCCCATGCCGGTTCGATACCGTGGAATGTTCCGTCATTTTGGAAAAGCGAATAGCATTCACCGGTTTCCATGCTGTATACCATCAGTTCAGGATTGTATTTATTAAAGCCTTCATTTTCAGGTCGTAAGACAGTATGAGTAAAGAGGAGCCAGGAGCCGTCGGGTGAATACATGGGAGAACCTGTATAGCCGTCGGTGAAAAAGGTTAATGGTTCACGATTACTATCATTAAAATCTATGCAATACAGGTTGACCGGATTGTTCGGACTGTCTTCCCGAATGTTGATGACAACGTGCGAATTGTCGGGGCTTATACAATAGGGGACACCGTAATGCCAGTAGCCTCCCAGTTTTTCAGTTGAAATTATCACTATCCTCGATCCGTTTTCTTTATCGTATTGTTTTAATGCCCAGACACCGTACATAATTTCCTCGAAGTAGAAAAAATAACGACCATCGCGGCTCCATTTACCATCTATCGCATTATCCTGAACCATAGTACGGAGTCCCGTTTTAATATTAACCGATTCGATAAAAAAACGACCGGGTTTATCCACATCCATGCTGTTAGACCGTGTAAAGAGTATTTCGCTGTCATCGTATATAAAGCTTGTGTGTAAAAGTTCTTCGTCCTCATTATTCATTACCAGTATGTAGGGGAGGGAATCCCCGTCAGGTACAATCCAGATACCACTATCGGCTGTGACTGCAAGTGTGTTACCGTCATGGGACCATACCAGTTCATACAGCATGTGGTTGTCACTTCCAAGTTCACCGGCAAGTTTTATTTCATATGATTGTGCAGGACAAGGACAGGCATATGTGAGTACTGTAAGCATAAAACCTATATTTCTTACATTATTCATGCCTGTTCTCCTGTGCCATATTTATGACTTTTTTCTAATGCGAGTTATCATGGCTATTTTACCAGTGTCATGGAATGAGTCAGAACCCTTGTACCCATCCTGAGCCGTGCTATATATGTTCCCGATGCCACACGCTGCCTGTTTTCGTTACTGCCATCCCAGTGCACCGTGTGAGAGCCGGCCGGCATATGTTCATCCAGCAAAGTCCGAATTCGCTGGCCCATTATGTTAAATATCTCCATGGTAACCGGACCGTCCGTATCGAGAACAAACTCAATCGACGTATTCATATTGAACGGATTTGGGAAATTGCTTTTTATTGCAAATTCGAGCGGTGTTATATCGTCTGTACCCGCAGCCTTCTCCTGATCGCTGCCGGGAAAATCGCCCACATACACATGACAGTCGTACTTATCATATTCGTCGCTTTCCCATGTCTCGAGGAGATGATAGCAGAATTCAGTCCCGTTGGGAGAAAAATTACCCATCGTTGCGAATACGAAATTTTCCGGAGGATAAAAGTCTTTAATTTCTCCGTTTTCAAGATTGACGGCTCTGAACCAGGTATCCTCGTTATATGGTAGTGTGCTGTCATAAACGAGGCTCATTAACCATTTTCCGTCGGAAGTACAAGAGGGCTGGTGCCAATATCCTTCCGAGGTAAGTTGTTCGCCCTCACCGCCTTCGAACGGTATGGAATAAAGCTGTGGATTGTCCCATGAGTTTTCTACATAAATAACTTGTGATCCGTCAGGAGTAATAATTGGTGAATGTGCGTTGTCAACAAGCAAGCGTTCTTCACCGGTTTCCGTATCGAGCACTATAATGCTTGCAAAGGTCCCGCTGCTTTTCTGCAGCGCTTCAGTAGTGACCGAACCGGTTTTGGTGTATATGAAAAACCTTCCGCCCGGATGCCAGCATCCGTTAGATGCTTCCTCAACCACCGTACGGCATTCTTTGGTTTCAATATTTACGCTTCTTATGACAGATATATATCCCGAGGTCGACCGAAGATGTCCGAATTCATCGATCATGGCTCGTGACCCGCGGGATTCATCATAGATTTCATCTCGAAACGTGATTTCTTTTCCATCCGGAGTGAAACAGAGAGGCTGTTTATGCTGCCCCCGGATTGTATATTCAAAGCCGAATTCCTCTGATTTAAGGACTTTCGTGTCTTCATATATTAGGAATGATTTGAATCCATTTAAAGGGAGTGTCCAAATGCCGCACCCCGACCAGTCGGTAAACGCTATGGCCGAACCGTCAGGCGACCATATGGGATACTTCTGGCCTCTGCTGAGATGCCAGTCAAGTTCATCACGGACAGTAAGGGTTTCGGAATTGTTATAGTGTTTTTTATCCCATTTGGTAATAATATCTACTTTACCCGGTTCGATGATCGTAGATGCTTCGGAAATATGATGAGCGGAGCTGTAACCGTGATCGTGATATACAAAATTATTTTGTGCTATAGTTGTTTCACTGCTTAAGGCAGCTGACTCCGATAATACCTGTTGGAAAAGGCTTTTGTCCATGGCAGTGGGGGACTGTTTATTCGAAGCATATTCCGTATTTAAGCCCACCTCGGATTCCGGTTGATAGGATGGTGGTAATTTTGTGTTTTGTTTGATATCAAGCGGCGCTGTTTGCGGTTCGATAACATTCATTTTTTCCAAACCGTCCGACATGGCATTCCGACCGATAGAAGCATCGGGTATAATTTTATGATTCGGAGCTATGGTTTTTCCGTGGTTCGGACCATTCTTTACAGTTACAGGATTACCGGAACTTGTACGCTGCAATGCTGTTTGTACAGTTACATCATGTCGAACGGAACCTGAGAAGGGGAATATGTGTAATAAGTTATTCGCTAAATCATTTTTATGACCGGACAGAATTCTTTCTGCTCCTGAAACATGTAACTCCTTGCTGTGGATACCGATAAGCCCTGTAGTTAATAGAGCGACAGAACACAGGAAAATGATTATACAAATATTGCTCAGACTCACACGGAATGGTTCGTTGTGTGAACGATCCAGAATTCTCTTTACCCGGCGAATCAGGGATGTATGCACCGATACGATGCTGACGCCCATCATATCGGGAAAACCTCCCTGGTAGTACAACGCCAGACCGGTCAGTTTACTGGCATATGACCGATGGTTTTGTACATGTTGTGTTACAAAGTCGTCACAAACATAATCACTTGTTTCATCGATCCAGTGAGACAGAATCCATAAAAGCGGCTGAAACGGCAGAATCGCTGTTGCTATGTGGCGGATTTGGTTCCAGATATTGTCCCGCCGTATCATATGCGAATATTCATGAAGCAAAATCTCGCGGACAGGCATCATTTTTTCTATATCGCCCATTGGAAGGATAACCACGTGTTTCATTATACCGGAAAGAAACGGGTAACTCACATCAGGATTCTGAACAATGACCGGTTCGGGAACCGATAACTCCTGTGAAAGTCTTTTCCCTTCCGCTATAATGGACGGTTTTGCCGGAAATGATTCACTTCTTAAGTAAAAAACATATAAATTCGCAGCGATTATCCTGAGTATGAGTATTATGGTAACGAGAATCCATGATGCCGCAAGCACAAGATATACATAAACAAGAACCGAGTTTTTAGTCTCTGGTAAAGCAGGGGGAGGCGATGTGCTTGCGGCACTGGAATTTGACATACCGGCCGGCTGCGAGACCGGGTCGCCGGTATTAACTGACAATTGACGGTTTTTGAGCGTTTCACGGGTTCTGTCATTATTGACAACCGGTTTCCGATCTGTTGTCGGTGCATTAAAAATTTTACCGGATTTCTGTTGAGATACAGCTTTATTCTTTATTAACACCTGTTCGGGATGGGGAATTTTCAGAGAAAAAACAGGGTAATCCGTTGTGGTTAAAAAAACTGATATGACAGGGGATAAAAAGATGCCCGCAAGAAATGTCCTGAGAATAACCGATTGGACGGACGGGCCTTTTTGTTTCAATGCATAGACCGCTGAAAGTGCGAACATAAGAATGATTGTGCTCTGCACTATCGCATATACGCCTGCAGTAACAATGTAATTAGAATAACTGAGCAGAAACTGCATCATAGTTGTTTTCACTTTTTATCGTCAATATCGTTTTGAAATAACTCGAAAATTTTATCCAATTCCTGGCCGGAAATGTATCTTTTTTTCACAATAAAAGACATAAGGCTTTTGACTGAACCCTGAAACAGATTATCCACCATAGTTCCAACAGCCTGTTTTAACACCTTTTTTTGCTGTAAGACAGGGTAGTAGTAATGAGCGTTTTTCTCCGTTTCATAGGCGACAGCGCCTTTTTCTTCAAGCCCTCTGAGAAGAGTCTGAACATTACGGTGATCGATGGATTCGACTTCATTGAGTAAATCACTGATTTCACGGGCTGTTGCCTTCTCTTTTTCCCAAAGAATATTCATTATTCTCATCTGTACACGGCCGAGTTCGGTTTTTTTCATTATTAAATCCTTTCTTAATGCGAGAAAACACAACAATATAAATTTACTGCATTATGTTTTTTTGTCAAGTAAAATTTTATATTTATATAAGACTATTATATACAATAAGTTATGAGAATATTATCTGTGAATAACTGATACGTATGGTTTACTGCATTGTGTTTTTTCTACATATATTTGGAATAAATCACCTTCTAATAAGGGCAGACACATGGATCTGACCTTAATAGATACCGATTGTTGTGCAGATATGATGTATAGAGGCGAATCCGTGTGTACGCACTGATTTGTTTTGGAATAAATTCGGGTTGTGTACGGTAGAAAGTTTGCTTTCGACAAATGTGTGTATCATACGTCATTATCGGCACACCGTTCCTAAACTGTTAATAAACAATAATTAATCTGTATTTAATGGGTAATTTCAGGCCGACAAAATTGTCGAACATATTAAAAATCCATTAGGAGTAAATAAAATGTAGAGAAATATCTATATCCATATATTTCAGGCGGTTACAGGCTCTATACTTAACAAATATTTTTTTGGCACAGCGATTGCACTATATACTTACCGTGAAGCAAGAAAAAAACATTTCAAAAACATAACAAAAAGGAGAACAGTCATGAAAACCACAAAAACATTACTTACGGTTGCAGTATTTGCTGCAGTTGCTTTCGGAGCTCAATTACTTTATGCAGAAAATGCATCAGCCAAAGCCGGAGAAACTCAGCCCGTTGTACAACACGGCAGAAATTTTGTCGATGCGGACGGCGATGGTTTCAATGATAACGCACCGGATGCGGATGGCGATGGTATTCCGAACGGACAGGACCCGGACTATGTAAGGCCGAAGAATGGCAGCGGCCGTCAGAACCAGGCAGCGAACGGAACCGGACAGGGCATTGGCAAAGGACAGGGTAAAGGTTACGGAAACGGCAATGAATCAGGTAAAGGCGATCTGACCCGTCAACGTCTGAGGGACGGCAGCGAAGCAGGCGGCACATATGGCCCCGGCGCCACTGAAGGTACGGGTAAAAGAGGCGGGGGACAAAACGGTAAAGGCAGAAGCAACAAGTAATTAAACTACACAGATATATGAGTTAAGGGAGCACAAAAAGCTCCCTTTTTTATTTATCCAGAATGTCTCTGATTATTTTGAGTATATCATTGGGTCTAAACGGTTTTTGTATAAAAGTAATACCGGGTTCGAGAATACCATGATTAACAATAGATTGATCGGTATACCCTGACATATAAAGTATTTTAATATCTTTAGATAATGAAGCAATTTTTTCGCCTAATTCTTTTCCTCCCATGCGCGGCATAATCACGTCAGTTATGACGAGATGAATGGAATCTTTGTAGTCTTTGAGTAAACGCAGGGCTTCCTCACCATGGCTTGCTTCAATCACGGTATATCCTCTGCCGTTTAAGATTCTATATACCATTTTCCTTAAAGAAACCTCATCCTCGACAAGGAGAATCGTCTCATTACCATCAAGGGCTTCTTCACTCATACTTGAAATTACGGATTGCCTGGCGTCAACATTACTTTTTGGCAGATATATTTTTACGGTAGTACCTTTGCCAGGTTCACTGTCAATAAGTATCTCTCCATTGTTTTGTTTGATTATCCCATAACAGGTTGAAAGGCCCAGTCCTGTACCTTCTCCTTTTTCTTTGGTGGTAAAAAACGGTTCGAATACTTTTGACAGATTTTCCGATTCTATACCGGTTCCGGTATCCATAACATCGATCAAAACATAATTACCTGAAAGATTAGAGGGCGCGTTTTTTGATTGTTTATTTTCAAGGGTGATGTTTGCAGTCTGAATTGTAAGTTTTCCTCCTTCCGGCATGGCATCACGGGCGTTTACCACAAGATTAGTCAGAATCTGTTCGATTTGTCCCCGGTCTATATATACCCACCATAAATTTTCATGGGGCAGAGTAACATATTCGATATTTTCACCTATCAAACGGCGAAGCATCTTATCCATATTCATTAAAACATCATTAGGATTGACAACTTCCGGGTTTGTTATCTGCCGCCGTGAAAATGCGAGAAGCTGACGGGTTAACCGTGCGGCTCTGTCAGCAGTTATTTTAATCTCGTTAATATCCTTATAGAGCGGATCTTGTGTAGACAGGCCCATCATTGCCAATTCAGCATTCCCTGTTATAACCGTTAAAAGGTTATTGAAATCGTGGGCGACACCCCCGGCAAGCCTTCCAACCGTTTCCATTTTCTGAGACTGGAGATACTGATCTTCAAGATTTTTACGTTCGGAAATGTCTCTTGCATATACGCAAAGGTAATCGATTTCACCATACTCGAAATAATTTACCGAAAGCTCAACGGGAATACTTTCTCCCTTTTTGGTAAGATATAAAGCTTCTATAATATCTTTTCTCCGTAGTTTTATTTCTTCCCAGTATTTTCTCAAATCCATATTTTTGGTATGAGGATCAATATCCGTTATATGCAATTTATAGAACTCGTTTTTTGAATATCCCAGCATCTTGCATGCCATTTCATTGACATACGAAAAAGAGCCGTCTTTTTCGCTCCAAAAAACCGCATCGGATAAATGTTCGATGGCAAACTGTGTTCTGCGTAGCATGTCCTCGGCTTTTTTGTTTTCAGTAACGTCGGAGAATACCGCGACTGCTGAAATGATCTCACCATTTTCATTTTTTACAGGTGCAGCATTAATTTTGATTATTCGCTCCGACCCGTCATCTCTCTTTATCATAGCCGTTACATCTTCACAAGGTTTCCCGTCGATTATTGCCTTTGGAAGAGGAAGTTCGTTCGGTGAAAAAGGTTTTCCGTCCAAATGAAATATTTCCCAACTCGACAGATCACTTGCCTCAGGAACATCGGAAAGAGAAACATTTTCATATCCCCGCAGGATCAGAGCTTTTTCATTTGCATATGTGACGGTAGTACCGGGTGTATCGACGATTAAAATACCTGCGGGAGATTGCTCTATCGATGTATTGAGCATATTCAGCGTTTTTGACAACTGTTCTTCGGTTTGTTTATGATTTAATATTTCCTTTTCCAGTTTTTTTAAATCGTCCGTTCTTCGATACCCTTCATCCAATACACGTGCCATTTCTTCCACAACTTTAATGTCATTTTCTGAAAATGCATTGGCTTTTGCACTGTTTATTGCAAGAGTACCGCGGCAGAACGGCACATCCAACACCGAGTGTATTGTATGATGATACACGTTTTCTATGTAAACACTTTCGTGAAATGTATCTTTTTCATAAAGATTCGGGCGGTAAGCGGTTTTCCCTTTTTGCCAGATTTCATATATTAATCGAGCTCCAACCACTTCGTTTTGTAACAACCATTGATTATCTTTTGTTATTAAATAAGCATTAACTATCTGCCGGTCGTCGGTCCGGTTGATTATATTAATTCCGAAATCATCAAAAGGTACATTATGTTGCTCCAGCGTTTCTCTTATAGCATACGCAACTAATTTAACATCCTCCGGAGTCCTCATACTCCAGACTTTTTCTCTTACTTTTTGAAGTGAGCGCTGCTGTTCTCCGGTACGTTTACGCTCGGTTATGTCAATATGTAAACTCACACCGATTTCTACGGTGCCGTCCGCCCTCAAATGAGGATATGTGTTACCGATTCGCCATCCGATGTCGCCATTTTTGTTTCGATCCTGCCATTCAACATTATACAGGGTTTCACCGGAAAAAACCCTGGCAAGCATTCTTTCAAAAGCATCTTTTATCATTGGAGTGCCAATAAGTTCGAAAACATGGGCTCCGATTGCTTCTTCAATTGAGTAACCATATATTTTTTCAGCGGCATGATTCCAACTGAGTATTTTTCCTGATTTATTATAGGTAAAACACACAACAGGCATGTTTTCAAATAAGGTTTGATACATTTTTTCGTTTTTATGCAATTCTTTTTTAATTTTTAAAATCTCGGTAATATCACGTGAACTGCCAACGGTTCCATATGTATTTCCCTTATCGTCACGTATGTATGATGACGATAATAAAGTTTTAAAACATTCCCCGTTTTTCCGAATATTTGTGATTTCGCCCACATACTTACCGGTTTTGGAGACTATTTCCGCTATCTTCTGTCCTTCGCTTTCATCGGCATAGAGCATGTGAATATGTTTTCCGACAACTTCTTCCTTTATATATCCGAAAGCTTGCTCCGCGGCTGGATTAAACTCTTTTATATGACGGTTTTCATCTACGGTTACGATCATATCGAGTGAGCTATCAATGATGTTCTGAGCGTATTTTTGTGTTTTTAACAATTCAATCCGGGCTTTTTTGCGTTCCGTTATGTCACGCGCCACTCCGATTGTTCCGGTGAAACTTCTCGATTCCGGCTCATCGGTAGTATAAACACCCACTGCCGAAACCAAAAAAGAGGGTGGAAAATCGATTTTTTTCGACCGTATATTGAAATCCAAAATATTATTATATTTGCATAATAACCGTAATTCATAATCCTGTGTTCTTCTGGGACCGGTTCTGCGTTCATCCAGGTGGTGATTTGCTAAGTCCCTGTCATTCGGATGAACAATATTCTGAATGCTGCTTCCGATTAATTCTTCAGGAGAAAACCCGTATTTGCTGATAGTGTTATTGATAAAAACGATTTTACCGTCTTCATCGAGTTGATATATGATATCGGGAAGATTGTTGACTATAAAATCGCATTTTTTGTGATATAAATACTGATCTTCAATTAATTTCTGCTTTTCGCTCAACACGTTTTTCAATTCATTGATTTGTTTTTCAAGGTCTTCATATGAAGGTTTCACATTAATACCTCTGCTTATTATGAAAATTTCATTTGTTTTTATTGATATAATAGATAATTTTTATATTGGCAATTAAAATTTTCCCTGTGTATACTTATTGTCCCTGCTTTATTAATAAAGCTAAGAGAATATACTCTCATCGATCCAGCCCGGTTTCGGATCAGGCCCCCGCCATTCGACCGGGACATCGCCAACTTTGACAAAGGCTCCTTTTCGTTCGGTGGCTGAATAGAGCCCGGTCAGAAATATTTCGGTTTTCTTTCTTATGATGTCGAGCGATTCATACGTATGTCCCTCGAATGTGCGCTGCATATCCACCATCATCGATACGTGTTCGCCGAGTAGGTTGCGATTCCAGTCATCGATCCATGGCATACGGGCAGTTTCCAATCCTTTCGATCCGCTGACGGTAATTGAATAGAGATCTCCCTGATTCATTGTCGAAGAAACCAGAAATGGTTTCTGCTGCTGCCCTTTCATAAGCCACGATCCGATAAGATAGCTGCTTTGGTACGGATTGTCCGTCAATATCGATACACGTTCCACTTCATAACCGAATATCTTTGGCACCATGAACTTGATATGGAAATGTGCGTTATAGTCCATTCCCCAGCATGTACCATGTGCACAGCTTATCTCGCCGAGATTGGAGAGTTTGTTCCTGAGGTTTGTTGCGTCGTACAGGTGCTCGTATACGTCCGTTGCCATGACCGGAGTTCCGTGCTTTGCTATAAGGTCGAGTAAATCGTCGATATCTCTCAAAGAAAAAGCAAAAGGCCGGTCGAGGAAGGTAGGAATTCCCGCTTCGATGTAGGGCCGTGCGAGCCGGTGCTGCCAGGGCACCTCATAATATCCGCCGAAAGCGACGGCATCGACTTTGTCAACCATGCCGTCATACCGTTTGACTACTTCCGCATCCATGAAGTCCGCGAATGCCCGGGCTTTGACGGGATCTCTGTCCCATACATGGGTGACTTCCATGTTGAAAATGTTGGTTCCCAGCGTATCTTTATAAAATGGTTTGTCGGTCGGGGCAAGAAGGTCACACCAGGAATAGCCCCAAAAGGAAAATTCACCAACGCCGATCGCTCCGATTTTGAGTTTTCTGCCCTTTTTTGATGTGTCGGCTGCATGTGTTTGCTGCGCTGACAGGGCAATTGCTCCGCCGCCAAGGGCTGCACTTCCTAAAAAACCGCGTCTTGATGAATGTTTGTTTTTTAACACTATTTAGTCCTCCGTAATTATAGATATATAAATGTGAGAACACTTGTTATGGTTCTTTTGAAGGTAGAAACTTATGATTTCACTTTTTGATCACTATTATAATTTCACCCGGAAGCTAACATAAGTCAATACTACTTTTTATTGCAATTCAATACATCCCTATATATAATGTATGTATCTTCATGAACCTATTTATCCCCATCATTTCGAGTAGGTAAAGGATAGCATGGGAAAATTGCCACAGGAATGGCTTAAACAGGCCGAATATGACATGGATAAAAACACAATTCTGAATATCTTGTCAAGATTCCGCTCGGTTTTGGAAACGAATGGGGTTACAGTCAACAGAATGATTCTTTTCGGTTCGTATGCAAACGGAACTTTCAAAGAAGGCAGCGACATCGATGTTGTGGTTGTATCGGAGAATTTTGAAGGGAAAAATTTCTGGAAAAGAACAAATATTCTTTCCGATGCGATTTATGAGATTTTCGAACCTATAGAGGTTGTGGCTATGACACCGGAAGAGTGGGAGAGAGGAAATTCCGATATTCGGGACTTTGCACGTGAAGGGGAAGAAGTAAAAATATAAATATTAAATACTGATTCAAATTCGTTTATTAAGGATCAGTGAAACGATATCGGGGCTCTACTGATTCTTTCATGTTTCGAAAAGGATAATTTTCTTCAAGAAACTTTTCCATTTCAAGATTATCTTTCCTTTCACCTACTATATAACACCAGTCAATCAAAAAATCACCATCGTCATATGCAAATGAAATTCCCACACAACGAGCCAGTTTGTATTCATATTTATGTGCATGAGTAAAGGAGCTTAAAACATCATGTCGAAAAGAAATAAATTCTTTGTCGATTGGAACCATTACAAAACCACACTGAGAATTTGAAGAAACAATACGGTATGGTTGTTCAATTTTATTATTTTTACAATGCTCTAAACATAAGTAGAAAAATTCATTGATTTTCTTTAACTCTGTCCGATATAATTTTGTAAATTCTAATAAAATATCGTAATAACTGTATGGGTTTTTAAAATATTCCATACGATCTTCAAATTTTTTTAATATTTCAAATATTTTTATAAAATCTTCAGCATTATTTTGAAATCGTTTGTAATAATCAAAATATTTTACATCTGGCGGAGAATCTATCTGTTCACCCAAATATTGTCCAATCATATGTTTTTCATTAATCTTAGAAATATTATTTCCCCATTTTGATATAAGATGTTCCCTAAAAAGAAGGTATTCGATAATTTCTTTAGGAGTAATAAAAATATTGCATATATTAATATAATCATTAATATGGATAATGTGGACAATATGAGCAATATCACTGATGTAGAACTTGTCATGATCAAAATCTTCTTCAGATGAAAATACAATTAATTTTATTATCTGCTTGATATCATTATTAAAAATTTTGAATGAATGATTTCTTTCATTTGTTATTTCAATTTCTTTGTAGGTATTGAGATAATTTAATGTACCTTTTATTTGCCTAATACCTTTATTCAGAATTTTATTGCTAAACCACTTTTTAATGGCTTCATCGCTTCTTTCCCCATTTATCGCTCTCTCTTTTAATTGAAAAACAATTAAAAAATATCGAAGCCATATAATATTGTCAGCTAATTCAAATTCACTAGAAGGTATTGGTGAAAACTTATTTTTTGAATAAGTAAATTCTTTAAGGAAAATATTTTGATTTATATACGCTATTTTTTCTTCTAAGTTAATAATTGTATCACTTAAAATTCATTCTTGTAAAATAAGATAAAAGACAAATGATAATAACATTATAATTACCTCAGTATATTCCACAACTACCTGTCAGCAACTTGAAACTTTTTTAGATTATCGGTGATCCTGATGGTGCTTGTGATAAGTTGCCCTGTGCTATCATCTAATATAAGTCAATAATACTTTTATTGCAATTTAATACATTCCGACATATAATATCAGTAGTGCAAATTATATAATTGCCAAAAATGGATTGAAAAAGCTAAGCAGAAATATAGTGCTGAAATATTGCAAATTATCAATAAAAAATTCTGCTGTTAATTAACCAAAATAAAAGGAATATAATGATGTTTATTGCATATTACGATGAATCAGGTGATGATGGATACCCCATGTACTCATCACCTCTATTTGTTCTAACCTCACTGTATTTTAACCATTTACACTGGCAGAATAATTATAAAGACATCACCGATTTCAGGCGGCTAATAAATTCAAAATACGGATTACCGGTGAAAATTGAAATGCATACAAAACAATTTTTATTGAATAAGAAGCCATATAGAAATTATGGATTTTCGGATAATGACAGAATACAAGTAATTGATCAATTTTGCGATTTTATTTCTAAATTGGATGTAAAAATTATCAATGTTGTTATAAATAAGCTCTTGATTCAAACTGCAGATTATATGGTATTAGATAGAGCCTTGACATATTCAATTCAAAGAATAGAAAATGATTTAAAGAAAATTAACCCTGCCAGTAAATTTATGATTATAACTGATGAAGGTAGATTAGGGAAAATGAGAAATACTGCGCGTAAAATTCAGAAATTCAATTTAATCCCTTCAAAATATGGGCATACACCCATTCGACAGGAAATAAAATCGTTAATTGAGGATCCCTTACCTAAAAGCTCAAAAGAATCATACTTCATTCAGCTCGCGGATGTAATTGCATATATTGTGTATTTGTATTCTATAATTAACCTGGGTGTAGGGAGATTAGCAAATCGCCTGCCTGAAAAAATCGTTAAAAATAAAATCGAAGATTGGATGGATAAGCTAAAGGGAAGTATAAATTTAGAAGCATCAGCCAAGGATAAATACGGTATTGTAAGCTATCCAAAATAAAAAAACACCACCTACGGTGCATTCGCACTTTCAGTGGTTCAATATCAATGTACACAAAATATGTATATAAGTCAAGTGTTTTTTATTTGGGCAATCCCCCGTTTTTTCGGAAAACAGACGAATAAGATAAAAATTGTCTGAACCGCAGATAACTATGATGAAATGATGACTATGATTTATCTATTGCATTACCGAGAAATTTCTGCATTATTAATCCCGGTCGTTTTTATCAAGCAAATCCTTGAATCATGTAAATCATGGTTCAGACCATGAAAAAAGGGCAGACACGCGGGTCTGCCCCTACATACTATTAATGCAGAAAATATTATGATTGTGTAGGGGCGAACCCATGTGTTCGCCCTGTAATGTCATAATAATTTACCCTAAAAAATTTTCTTCCACCTCACAGCACATCTTTTTTCAGCATATTCCACAATAATCTGTCCGCAACCGGATCTTTGCCGAGGTTTTCTGCAATCCTGTAGGTGCTGATGATGAGCCGCCCCTTACCATAGGGTACGATTGCCAGATCGGTGCCGTACCGTGGGTCGCGGGCATGTTCGCAGCCCCTGATTTTGAAATGGTACCCGATAGGAGTGCCGAACGAGCCACCGATGGTCACAGCACCTTCGATACGGACCGATGTGAGCGGCATGATACCGGCAAACCGGTCGTCGAGCACATGACCGGGGACGAGACTCTCGAACACCGGGTGTTTTTTGAAGTAGTGGTATGGCCCCACAAACCGTGGCTTTGAGTCATAATAGGGAATGTCGAAATCGAAAACATCGGATTCGAACTCGGTGGGGGAACACCAGCAGACATATTTCCCGCTGTCACGGAGTTCCTGCAGTTCCTCGTCCGCATCGGACAGGCATATGAGCGGAAGCCCGAGAAACAGAACATCGGCGCCGTTTTCCTTGACTTTTTTGAGCACATTTGCGATACGGGCATCGTTTATTTGCTTTTTGTCGGTCGGTTCGATGATATACAGGTCGGGGTCAGCCGAATCAGATGGGATTCCGTGAGTATCAAACCAGGAGCGTACCTTTCCTTTAAAAGAAATAAGATTGATAGATTTCAGTTCAACTGGATCACCAACAGGAGGAATAACATAGTTGGTGTATTCTGCAGAGTCCAAAAGGTTTTCACCGTCATACAATTCCGCACGGGTACTATATGAGCCTTCTTTGTTCCCGGTAGTTATCTCAAAGGTATGAACGTCCTGTACGCCGTCCTGTGCCTCGAATGGTATTTTTTCTTCCTTAATTACATCACCAGCGGGATTCGTTGTAGTTAGAGCTAATGTCAGTTCACCGTTAAATCCGGCATCATTAATAACAGTTACCGCGATATTGAATGTTCCACCGGGAAAGACCGTGCGTTCCCATGTTTCCAGCGCCACGCGAAGAGGGCGGTTTGCCTCCTGAGCCGCTTCATAAACTCGTTTAGGCCGGAAAAGGGGATCGAGGATACCGGCATTACACTCGTAATCGTTATCGTGCAACTGTGTAAATACATATCCCGCACAGAGTTTGTTCGCTCTGAGGGCTTCGATCATACGCCGTGCCGAAATGGCCTGAACCTTCTGGGTTTCGATGAGCGCATCCTCGTATGAATCGAATACACCGGTGAGTTCGCGGTCGTAATAATCCCGCAGGATACCGTCGATACGGCGATACACAGTCTCGTCACGGTACATTATACCAGGTTCGCTGTCGTAATACTTAAGGACTTCGGGCCAGAGAGGGACACCCCCGCAGCCGAATTCGCTTTGCATGTATAGCTTCTCCGGTGAACCGCCGCCGATACGGTGGTTGATCTCGAAGTTTTCGAACTGATGGGATCGGAAAAAGTCCTCCGGTTTGCCAAGGTTGCGAAAAACCTCAAATCCTGCATGCGACAGGGGATAGGACATATACAGATGATTGTCGTAATAGTTAACCGGTTCAAAGCTTTCCGGTGGGTAGTAGTTACAGGTAACCGCACCGCTGTCATCCGAAATTATACGGCTGCCGTCAAGTTCCCGTATCGCACGGGCGAGTTTGGGTTTAAGGCGCTGTACACCCATATCACTTTTGTTCCAGTACATCTTGGTTCGGCCGAGAATGTCCGGCGCGCCTCGTACACCCGATTCATTGAGGATTCCCCACATAACAACCGAGGGATGGTTACGGTCACGTTTGACCATATCACGGACTTCAGTGAGAGTGCGTTCCTCCAGTTTTTCTGAGTCGACAATCCAGCCAATCGCCGGTTCCTCGAATATGAGCATGCCCTCCTCATCACACACTTCGAGAAATTCGGGTGTTGTGGGACGGATATGAATACGGATGATGTTCCATCCGCCGTCTTTAAGGAGCCGCACGATTCTTCGAGCTTCAGCCCTGGATGCCGGGTATGCGAGGTTTTTAGGATATTGCTGCTGATGGAGCAGGCCTTTCAGGATTATTTTACGGCCATTGAGATGGAAGAAATTGTCTTTAAGCTCAAAACCCCTCATTCCGAACCGTTCGGAAAGCGAATCGATAAAAGAGTCGTCGATTTTGAGAGTAACGGTAAGTTTGTAAAGTACGGGATTATCCGGTTCCCAGTAATCGAAATTTTCGAGGGGGAGATCGGCAATCATGAGATTATGCCCCTCATCGATACAGGTAATTCTCTGATCGGAAACCAGTATCTGTGAGTCGGTCAAATCACTAACACAGAAAACGATTTCACCGTTCCCGACCGTATCGCTTTGTACAGTAAGCCGCACTCTGACCGAATTCTTTTCAATATTCGGGATGACAATCATATCCTCGATGTATGTCCTGTTTGTAACGACAAGTTCGACATTTTGCCATATACCCGAAAAATTAACATACCAGCTTTCCTTGCCCGATGGTATCTCCATGTGTCTAATACCGTCGATGGCACGGCCGGAACCGTCATTGGGAGGATCGACAACCCGTACGGTCAAGATGTTTTCTGTATCGAAACGGACACTGCCGGTGATATCGAACTCGAACGGTGTGTATCCGCCTTCATGAGCGCCGATTACCATGCCGTTTAGGGATACTTCGGCAAAATAATTTACCGCGCCGAAACGAAGCCTGATTTTTTTGTCTTTGAATTCCGGCTGAACTGTAAAACGTTTGCGGTAAAAAGCAACACCCTCATATTCCGGTTCAATACAGTTCCATGTTGAGGGAACGTCTGTGGTTCGGCCAAATGTAATCGACTCATCGGTGAGCAGGCCTTTTTCTTTGCCTGAGTTGTCGTGATCGAATTGTATTTCCCATGGTCCGTTAAGACTGATGATTTCCCGGCCCACTATATTCCTCCTTTAGAGATCCATCAATATCCCGTTTTAATTTCAGGCTTCAAATATAATACATAGTGTCACAGGTTGTGAATAAAAAAGGTTTCATTTATTGTCTGAAACATGATTCGCATGATTACATGATGGCCATGATTCGTCTTCGCACAAAAGACTGCTACGACACCACACTTTCTGTAATTTTCTCCTTATTTCTAAAAAATGGGGGATTGTCAATATAAAATAACCGTTTGAGTTTCCTTCGATAATTGTATATTTTGTAAACTCATCCGGCTTTTAAACATATAGACCTGTGGCACACATTTTATGGAACAATAAATGATAAAATCATTTCTGAATTTTATTGGTAATCCGAAACAATACAGCTTTACAAATTTTATCATACTTTTGATACTCCTTCTGTTCATTCAATCGTCGATAATGAGCCTTCACATAATAACATCCGAATCGATGGAGGATACGCTCCTTGTTGGTGATGTTGTATTAGTAGTAAAAACATGGTACGGTTTCAAACCCCCGCTGTTTCAAAAACCGATTACTCCCGGATTCCGTATCAAACATGATGATATAGTTATTTGCGCTTTTCCCGGTGATCCAACAAAGGAATTTGTGAAACGCTGTGTTGCTAATGGTGGGGATACGCTTGGAATAAGAGCGAAACAGCTCATTGTAAACGGTAATTTTATATCTCTCCCGAAAACAGGCAAACATGCCGATCCGGAACTACTTCAAAAAATTGATGGAAAGCGGGATTTTTATCCGGCCTGTTTTGTACCGAAAGATTCGTTGTTTGTGCTCGGAGACAACCGCGACTTTTCATTCGATTCAAGATCATGGGGCTTTCTACCGAAAAAAAACCTTAGAGGGAAAGTAACATATCTGCTGTGGAGTCTCGATCCGAATGTTTCCTGGACAAATATCACGCACAAATTCAGATCGGGACGATTTTTCAAAGAAGTGAAATGAAACAAAATTTATGACGTTACAAACAAAAAATCGTTTGCTGTATATCGATAACATACGGATTCTGCTTATTTCGCTGATTGTTCTGCTTCACCTTGTCATAACATACGGCGGCCCCGGCGACTGGTATTATCGTGAAATACAGTTCGAAAACATCGATTTGATATCTAAAATTGTGTATGCTCTTTTTAATGCTACGGTTCAGGCTTTTGCCCTGGGATTCTTTTTTATGATCTCCGGATATTTTACTGCCGTGGCCTATGATATAAAAGGGCCGTGGCGGTTTCTCAAAGGACGATTATTGCGTTTGGGTTTACCCCTTTTATTTCAGGTTATCGTCATACATCCGGTTCTTATGTATGCATTGTGGAACAAAACAGGATTATCATTTCCGGCGTTTATGGCCGGCTATTTCAGTAAACCGCGTAATCCCGGTTTCGGCCCGCTGTGGTTTGTTGAAGCTCTGCTATTGTTCTCCATTATTTACGTAATTTGGCAACAGTTAACACATTTTTCTGTTAGTAAAGAGAAAAAAGAAAATGATATCCCCGGAAATGCTGCCATAATTATTTTCGCTTTACTGGTGGGATTGGCATCGTTTATTGTCAGGATATGGCTTCCCGTCGGATGGACTTGTCAGCCGTTGAACTTCCAATTCCCTCATTTTGCCCAGTACATTAGTATGTTTACAGTCGGTACGATCGCATATAACGGCAACTGGTTCGAAAGGCTGTCAGATAAAAACGGTAAACTCTGGCTGAAAAGCATAATTATCCTCTTGTTTTCATTCCCGGTATTTTTGTTTTTGGGCGGCGCTACTAAAGGTGATTACTCACTTATGGGTGGTTTAAACTGGCAGTCACTGGTTTATGCTATGTGGGAGCAATTAGTGTGTGTTGGAATGATAGCGGGATTGACCTATCTGTTCCGCAGCCATTACGACCGTCAGGGGAAACTGGCGCAATCGCTTTCAGCCAGTGCGTACACTGTCTTTATTATTCATGCTCCGGTTCTTGTATTTCTCGGCCTTGCGTTAAAAAACATTGATTTGTATCCACTCCTGAAATTCTTTCTCGCTGCTCTTATGGCGTTGTCGGTAAGTTTTTTTCTGGCGAATGTTATCAGAAAATTTCCTTTGGCTAAACAGATACTCTAACCTCTGCTATTCAAAA